>JAOUPD010000003.1 GCA_029880065.1 Hadesarchaea archaeon | reverse complement strand
ACAGGAAAACCGAAGATAGAGAAAAAAATAAGCGATGCAACGCGCGATGAGGTAATTTCGATACTCGGGTTGCGGGTGGACCCCACTGGGCTGCGGGGCGCGCAATTTAGATCGTTAGGGGCAAATCTGATCCTCTACGAAATTCCTGGCCTACTTCCCGGAGAAGCAGAAACCCTTCTCGGCAAACCTGGACGACTCGAAATTTTCTTTGAGAACGAAGTCTTGCTCCGCGGCGAGGATATCGTGAGCGTCAACGCACCTTATCCCAGCAGGGAGGGACCTCAAACTGCCGACCTACCTTTCAGATTGACTGACGATGGCGCAAAACGATTTAGTGACGCGGCCGCAAACAAGGCCAACTATCCCACCTTGATCTATGTTGATCGCCCGACAGACGCCATAATAGTCTTCAACAACGAAATTTTGGACGAACTTCCAACCTTTCTCGAATACGACCCTGACGAAAAAATGTTCAAGGGGACTACAGACAAAGGAATGGGATACTCCCTAGGTGTTCCGGCCATCGGGACAGCGGAGGATGAGCTTTCCTCCCAAGCACAAGAATTTTTGAAACAACAAGCAGGTTTAAAACTCAAGGTACGCTTGTTAGGAGATTTCTCACAGAGTATTGTTGAAAATCTCTCCGCGCTCTTGAAAATCTCTCCGGACTCCGTCAAGTCCATTCCTAAACAAACCGCAGAAGGTACTAAGAAAAGTGCCGAGGAGTGGATCAAAGAGGCATGTGGGCTCAAAAGTGTGGTAATCATCACGCCCGAGTTGGCTGCTGACTTCGCGGCGGGAAAAATTTCGAAAGATTTGCGTATCACAATCACCCGCCTCTCCTTGGAAGATGCAATGGACGAAGCCAAAAATTTGCGACTGGTGCTGTCCGAGCGATTGCCCGTCGAAATCTTTATTGATGGCAACCCTGTTTCGATAGAGGCCCGCTTGGGTGCTGAATTTCTAAAGCAGGTTCTAATTGCAGGGGTAGCCGCCCTACTAGGAGTCTGGATTCTCGTCTACCTCCGATATCGACACTTGTTCATCGGCCTTGCGATCGTTGGGATTATGATATGCGAACTTCTTATCACTCTCGGCGCAGCGTCTCTGGTCGGTTGGACAATTGGGCTGCCAGAACTTGGGGCACTCATCATCGTCATCGGCACCGGCATCGACCACCAAATCATCATAACCGACGAAGTGCTCCGGGGAGTATTGCCCCATGTAGGGAAAGTAAGTTTAAGTGGAAGAGTTTCACGGGCATTCGCGGTGATTTTTGCTGCTGCTGCGACAACAATCGCGGCAATGTTAATGCTCGCTTTGATTGGCTTTGGCGCGATGTCCGGGTTCGCAATCATCACAATAGTGGGGATGCTCATAGCCGTACTTATCACTCGTCCCGCCTATGCCCGAATCGTCAGCGCTATCGTGATGAGGGAACAATCAAAAGCATCGAGTACCTAACTATGAGGTCCCAAACTTCCCCAAAACAAATAGGACTGCAGACAAGACCGCGAGAACCCCAATGGTGATTGTAAACCCCAGAAAAAGCCCGCGAAACCCGAATGCCTTGAGTGCTCGCTCCGAGATGAAATAGATGGACGCCGCGCACGCGAAGTAAAACCATAAAACTACAGTCGAAATCGTTAGAAGGTCAACTTTGAGCACGATCATCACGAATGCCAGAAAGCCAGCTGCGATCGTCGCTATGGAGAATGGGTAGAAAAGTGCTGCTAGGATGGTACTCTTACGTGCTTCCATCCGATCACCACATAAAGAGGTACTGTGTGGTCGTCGGGAGTTTTCTTCGCAAAATTGCCACCTCGGGACGGTAAATCAACAGCTCCCCAGCGGCGGCCTCCTTTCCGAGAACCTGGCTGACAACCTTTACCTCAACTTCCCCACTTATTCTAGCAGTCCCCCTGCCGAGCTTCGGCTCCAGCGCGATTAGAATTGGTAGCGGGAGTTTATCTCGATCTGCTTCGGGTAAGAGCCCTGCCAAGAACTCAAGCTCCCCGCGTTTGAACACATGCACGCTGCCATCGCGCGCTGCCACCTGAGGCCTCGGGGATAAGAGGGCCTCCTTCAGCGACAGGCGCCTCTCGGGCAAGTGCAAGTTGAGCCTGCTCAGCTCCAGTTTTATGATACGATCCGAGCTCACTCGCGTTCCTCTAACATCGCTTTTATCCGCTTGAGACGGGAGAAGTTTTCCCGCTCCATCTCGTCCAGTCTCATCATGATAAACTTGATAGCTTCCTTCAACCTCGGGATTAGGATATACTCAAGCGCATTCACCCTCCGCTTGGTCTTTTCGAACTCCCTCGCGATAGCGAATGCTGATTCTTCGAATTCAGCTAGCTCGATCAGAAGCTTAAGCGCTCGCTCGAATTTCTTAGACGCTTCATCGAGCACCGAAGATGTCATATGCAATCCGTAACCCCTTATCAAAGCGTTGCGTTCAACCTCCCCGACTTCTACGGCTGGAACCGCGATACCCATGATGTGGCGAGTCGAAACATCTACTTGTAGCTCTCGTTTTGTTTCTTTAGAAGCCTGCTTGGTCTCAAGTGTCCCCACAATAGCAAAACACATTGATAGCGCACGATGGGCTACCGAGAGCTGCTCAAGCGCCTTCGGCCTAGCTTCTTGGATTCGCTTCAACACCTCAAAGAATTCAATGACGAGGGCGTCCATTTTTTCCTTGAGCAAATCATAACCCTTCTGCGCGAGACCCACCCTTTGCCTCAACTTCAAAAGCTCCATCCGAGTTGGGGCTACTGCTAAAGCCATCGCCATCTACAGGCCCTCCTTCTTGACCATGATTTCAGCACCAACTGTGCGTCTGATTATCTTGCGCAGCTCATCGACCTTAGGCATGTATCCGGTCTTGTCCGGGATTCTCAGCACGAGGGGGAGCAAACCCTTCGTCCGCAACATCTGGCGAAAATCGAACCCGAACTCCTCCGCAACGCGATGGGTTATTAGCACAAGCCCAATTTCCCCGCTAGCGAAGAATTCGTTCAGCTTGGCGAGCGTCTCCTCTCTCGCCGTATGGATGTGTGTGTAGGTCGCACCGGCTAAAGCGAAACCAGTTATGGTATCCTGATCCCCTACGACGGCAATTTTATAGCTCAATTTTTGGCACCCTCGCTATCGTTTCTTTTATCTTTTGAGGCTCAACCTTATCCGCTTTGAGCCTGATTATCGCCTGCAAATTTTTCATCTCGTTCTCCTTCAAGTAGATGTAAGAGAGTACCGGAGCTATGCTGAAGAATTTGGTAAGCGCGAGCCACCTACATATTTTCAAATGGATTTCATCCAAAACCTTTTCAGCCACTCGAAGCCCTTGGGCCTCGACCTGCGGGAGAGCCTCCAACAAAATTTTGCCGTAGACGGTGCGGTGAATCATGTTTATCGCAGAACGGGTATCCTCGGCAGTAATCATTGCCTTTAACATCGCATCCGTCAACTCATAGGGGGGCAATACAAGGTATTTATCGATCTCCTCTGGCGGCGCCCCCTCTTGCTTGAGCCGTAAAATCAGTTTGATGTTTAAAGCATCTATTTCATAACCCACAAGCGCCTTCAGAATCGAGCGCTGCGCCCGCTTGCTGAGCACATCCTGCCATAGGCTTGTGTAATAATGCTTGTCGAGCGCTGTGAGTAGGGCGATTAGCCCGCGCTTTTCATAATCTTCCAACGCTGCCGAGAGCACATCGAAATACTCGCTCCCTTTCAAAAACTCTAGCAACGCCTCAAAATTTTCGGCAGAGACAAGCATCTCGAGTCTTTCGCGCGGCGATATCGGCGAGGGCATCAACTCTTCAGGTCTTTTCTCCTTTGGGATTTTGTTGTGAATTGCCGTGACGAGTGCCTTGATGTTCCATAAATCTACCCGCTGCATCACCCTCTCAACTGTCTCCTTTCGCTCCTTTGGCACCATCCCGAGGAGTTCGCGATAACGTACATTCAAGCTCTCCCTTAGCGATCGCTCGACCGCAACCATATCGACTTCCTCCTCGGCCCTCGGAAGCTCCGCGAGCTGTGGTCGATAGTTAGTGTCATCAAGAGCCGAGAAAATATTCACAACCCTTGGTACATCGGCGAGTTCCATCAAGCGTGCCTCTGAAAGCAGCCTAGCCTCCCAAGCGCTGAGGGTCGCGTTGCAGTAAACGTAAGCCATCGAACGCCTAGCGTTGAAGGTGACTATAACAAGGAGGGCACCTATGAGCAGAAAGATTATTAAAAACACTTCGATCATTTTGACCCTTCAAAGAGAACCTTTGCTATCTTTACGCGTAGCGTTTCGAATTCCCTCCGCATCTTACCCTCAAAAGTTTCATCTATCTCAATTTTGCCATCCGGCGTTCCAACTCTCACCCCACCAATTGTCTGAATCGGCTCACCAAATGAAATATTCACAGCCCTTTCGCCTCCGCCCAGCTCACGTGTTATTGTATCTTTAGACTTCTCGAGAAGCTTTAAGTCGCGACGATTGGCCCGAATAATAACTTTCTCAGAGCCGAGTTTTTTGTACGCTCCCACCGTGATGTGGATGAGATCCTCCTCATATTTTTTAGAAGACGTTTGCGCTTGAAGCTTTTTCTCAGCTTCTCGGAAGACCTCGTTGATCAGTTCCTCCCTTTTTTGCAGCATCTCTCGTTTCGCTTTCATCCTGCCTTCAGCGAGCACCCCATCATAAACATGCTTGCCTTGAGCCCGCGCCTCTTTCATCTCATGTCCCATCTCTTCTTTAGCGCCAAAACGAGCCGCATCGAGTAAAGCACGCGCCTCTTTTTTCGCTCTCCTGACTATATCGGCCGCCTTCTCCTTCGCTTCATTTATGATATCATCTGCTATCAGCTGGGCGCCTTTTTCAGCTGGCAAAGCTTAGCCCCCTACAACGCACCGATACTTGTTAGGATCAAGATCGTCGCCAAAAGCCCCAAGATAGCGTAGAGCTCGACCATCACCGTGTACATTATGCATTGCCCAAACGTCTCCGGTCTTTTTGCAATGGCGCTGACACCTGCCGTGGCGACTTTCCCCTGTAGATATGCGGTAAATCCTTGGAGAATGGCTGGAACGGCTGCCACCAGTACGGCCAGTCCCACTATGCCTACCTTTAGTCCTCCGCCGCCGAGCAAACCTGTACCGATGAGGATCAGGAAGCCAGCGACGAAACCGTAGATTCCCTGCGTCCCCGGGAGCACTTCTAGCACGAAGAGCTTCGAGAACTTCTTCGGATCCTCAGCCGACACGGCCGCTGCTGCGATCCCAGTCATCCCCACGCCGACCGCAGATAGAATTCCTGGGATTGCGACCGCTAGTCCAGCTGCCAACGCTACCCAGACCTCTTCACTTACCAGACCACTCACCTCCTTTTACTTTGGTGAACTTCCTTTTAGCTTTAAAGGGGGCGAATTTTTCTCCGCCCGCCTCGTAGAACTTACCGAAGAATTCAGCAAAGTGCAAACGCATAGTGTGAATGAACCCGCCGAGGCTGTTGATGAATATGTTAAAGCAGTGCGCGGCTATGAAGATGAACGCGAATCCAACTAGCAGCAAGCCAGCGTAAATCGCCGAAAGCGGCGTGAGTTCGGTTGGCATCATTCCTTCCCATGCGAACCCAATGATGAAATTTATCGAAAATGCTATTACGCCAGTCGCGATGCCGAGAGCCAAAAGCCTGGTGTAAGAGGTCACATCTGCGATCAGCCCAGTTATGCTATAAACAACATTAATAGGCCCCCCAATTCTTTCTCTTGCCCCCTTGCCCATCAACACCGCACCAATCATGCCCATGCCCAACCCGAGGTAAAAGAGAATTCTAAACGCTACGACGATGACCGCTGCAGGCGCAAAGGGGTTAAAAACTGTGAAAAGTTCTGTCTTTGGGAATACGTAATTTATTCCAAACTCGTACAAGCCGATGCCCAAGATGCAGAAACTCAACCCGAAGAAACCGATCAAAATCAATACGCGCGAAACACGGGCAAATATTAAACTTTTCAAATCTCGTCTAAACAGATCCTTTAGCACTCCCGCTAAGCCGAATGCTATGATAAGGTGGATAATTCCTATGAATACTACAAGTTTGAGCAACGGTATTGGTCTCTGAATCGGGTTCACCCAGTAACCTCCTCCGAAGCCAAACCATCCGCCTATCAAAAAACCGACGATAACCGTGAATATCGCACACAGGACCATCATCCGCCTGAGCTTTTGTGGAAACATCTTGGCGAACCAAAAACCAGACGCCATGAAAAGTCCGAGAGCGATGCCGTAGCCCGCGTCGGACAAAGCTATCGCAAAAAATATCGCAAAGGTGAGGGTCATAAACGGCGTTGGATCAATCTCATCGTACTTGGGCAACCCATACATGTTGGTAACGTACTCGAAATCCTCAACCACCTTAGGATTCTCCAGCTCCACCGGAACAGCTTCGACTTCGGCCTTTTGAGGCGCGTAAGTGCGGAGGACATGGTGCCCATTCGTGGCTGCGCTGATCAGGGGTTCGAGCTCGGCTGCCCTCTTCACTGGAACCCATCCCTCTATAACCATGGTTGCATCCGTGTAACCGAAAAGCCCGCTGCACTCAAGTCTCTCGCGTTGAATCTCAAGGAGTTCCAATAAAGTGCTAACCTCTAGAGCTCTGGCCTTTGCAAACCTCTTCCTCTTACCCTCTAGCTTGGCCTCTTTCCCATCGAGCTCTTTCAGCTGCCCCTCCAGCGTTCTGAGCGCCTTTCGTGGAGCCTTAGGTATCGGTGGGATTTCTAGGAGTTCGACTTCATGTCTGTAAAGCACTGGCGAGAGCTTCGATTGCTCCCCGGTCCGGCATGCCGCAATCAAAATCCTTTGCTTACCCTTCCCGAGTACCGCCACGAAAACCTTGCGCTCCAGAGCTTCCTTCGCTGCGTCCGAGAATTCCTGTACCCTTTCCTCCGCAATCCGCCCGACCACGACATAAATTTCATCCGTCGATCGAAGATAGCTCAACGGAAATTCTATCTCAATAAAACTCCGGAGCACTTCCATCTGGGCAAGTAACTCTTGCCTTCTCTGACCGAGCTCTTCCTTCTTAGCTTTTAAAGCGCTCAACTTCGGCTCAAACCTATCTAGAAACTTTTTCGCCTTCTTCAAAATTTGTTCATAAGGGAGTTCCTCTGTTTTTACCGGCTTGCCAAGCGGTGGTCCGAGAAACTCCTGCGACTCCCTGAACTTCGCAAGCAACGATGAAATTTCATAAATTTCCTCCCCAATTGCTCTTCGCGCGACCTCCAATTCAGAGGTCTCTTTTAGCTGAACCACGCCAGCCTCGTGCAGCCCTGCCACTGCATCATCGCGCGCTTGCTGGAGGAAGATAGCCCTGAACTTCTGCATTCGGGCTGTTTTGAACATTGGGTCACCCAAACACGGCATCCAGAACGAGCTTGATCGCCTCCGCATGCCTCGCCCTAGCCTTTCGCTCCATCGCTTGAATCTGTCTGCGATTTTTCTTCAGCAACTCCTGCACATCAGCTTCTGCCTTTTTCCTTGATTCCTCAATCACTTTTTCCGCCTTTGCTTTCGTTTCAACCTTTGCGCTTCTTTTTAGTTCTTCCACTCCCTTTCGGGCAGACTCGAGAATCGTTGCGACTTCCCGTTGCGCTGCCTCTGTTTGCTCCCTCGCCTTTTTCTCCGCCTCGAATATCGCACGAATACTTTCTTCGACCACTTAGCCTCACCGTCTAGCGCCTAAGTTAATTATAAGTATCGCCCATAAAAGTTCTGATGTAGAAAGAAATATTTTATTAAATGTAAGGCCGCTAATCATAGCTGAAGCTTGAGGTGTTTGATTGGGAAAAATCATCAGAATCACTGGGCCCGTGGTGATCGCCGATGGGATGAAAGGTGCGGAGATGTACGAGCTCGTTAAAGTCGGTGAGGAAGGCCTGATAGGGGAAATAATTGGCCTGAACGAGGATCGTGCAACGATTCAGGTGTACGAGGAAACCTCAGGTATAAAACCTGGAGAGAAGGTCGAAGGCATCGGAAAACCCCTTTCTGTAGAGCTCGGCCCGGGACTTGTCGGAGCGATCTACGACGGCACGCAGCGCCCGCTTACCGTGATTCGAACGAAGACCGGTGACATGATAAAGCGAGGCGTCTTCGCCCATGCCCTGCCGCGGGATAAAAAGTGGGAGTTCGTGCCAAAAGTCAAGAAGGGTATGGATGTCGTCGAGGGTGATATACTCGGAACAGTCAAGGAGAGCAAGCTCGTCGAACATCGAATTTTAGTCCCTCCCGGTGTCAACGGAAAAATTCTAGAACTCACGGATGGCGCGCATAAGGTCGATGACATTATCGCCACGATTGAAACCACTAACGGAAAGCGAGAAGTCGCCATGATGCAAACTTGGCCCGTTCGGCGGGCGAGACCGTTTAAAGAGAAGTTCGATCCAAATGAACCGCTCATCTCTGGGCAGCGCGTCATCGACACGCTCTTCCCGATCGCGAAAGGAGGGACGGCAGCGATTCCCGGAGGCTTTGGCACGGGTAAAACAGTTATGCTCCACCAGTTCGCGAAATGGGTGGCCGCGGACGTGGTCGTTTATGTAGGCTGTGGCGAGCGGGGCAACGAGATGTGTGACGTGCTCGTCCACTTCCCCGAGCTGAAAGACCCACGTAGCGGCGAGTCGCTGATGGAACGCACCACACTTATCGCTAATACCTCAAACATGCCCGTGGCCGCGCGCGAGGCGAGCGTCTACACAGGAATAACAATCGCCGAGTACTTCCGGGACATGGGCTACAATGTGGCGCTCATGGCCGACTCAACCTCGCGCTGGGCCGAGACGATGCGAGAGATCTCTGGACGGCTCGAGGAGATGCCAGGCGAGGAGGGCTTCCCCGCCTACCTGGCCTCTAGGCTGGCCGAGTTCTACGAGCGGGCTGGGCGGGTTCGAACACTCGGAAGCGAGGAGAGGCTTGGCTCCGTGACCGTGCTCGGCGCCGTTTCTCCTCCGGGTGGCGATCTCTCGGAACCTGTTTCGCAAAACACGCTTCGCATCGTCAAGGTCTTCTGGGCGCTCGACACGGGACTGGCCGACCGACGCCACTTTCCAGCCATCCACTGGCTGACGAGCTACTCGCTCTACGTCAACAACGTGCAGGATTGGTGGAAACAAAACCTTAACGAGGACTGGAAAGCCCTGCGCGATGAATCGATCGCCATGCTCCAGAAGGAGGCCGAGCTCGAGGAAATCGTGAAACTCGTGGGACCCGATGCCCTCCCCGAGACGGATCGAGCCGTACTCGAGGCCGCGCGGATGATGCGAGAGGACTTCCTTCAACAGTTCGCCTTCCATGAGGTCGACACTCACTGCCCTGTCGAGAAGCAGTTTGGGATGCTCAAGCTCGTGCTTGATTTCTATCGTAACTCCGTGGAAGCAGCGCGACGGGGCATCTCGGTCGGGACGATCAAAAAGCTGCCAATCAAGGAGACCATCACGGGCATGAAGCGGATCCCTCCAGAGAAGTTCATGAAAGATCGGGAGAAATTTGAAAAACAGCTCAAAGAACAGTTCGAAGAGCTGATGCGGACGAGGAAAGCACCAACCGAAGGTGAGAAGAGTGAAAGGTGAGACAGTGAAGAGCCGTGAATATTTAACTGTCGCTGAAGTTTCTGGTCCGCTGATGATAGTTGGTGGCGTAAGCGGCGTCGCCTACGGGGAGGTCGTCGAGATAACCACGCCTGACGGAGAAACGAAACACGGGCAAGTGTTGGATGCTTACGAGAATCGCGCTGTAGTGCAGGTCTACGAGGGCACGAGCGGCATCGACACTCTAAAAACCCGCGTTCGCTTCACTGGCGAGACTATCAAGTTCGGGGTTGGACTCGAATTGCTCGGCAGAATTTTTAGCGGACGTGGCGAGCCCATAGATGGCGGCCCGAAGCCGATTTTCGAGGATGAGTGGGATGTGCACGGGGCCCCGATAAATCCTGCGGCACGGGAGTACCCTAGTGAATTCATCCAGACAGGCATTTCATCCATTGACGGCATGAACACGCTCGTCCGGGGTCAAAAGCTGCCCATTTTCTCAGGCTCTGGCCTGCCCCACAATGAGCTTGCCGCGCAGATTGCCAGACAGGCGAAGGTGCTGGGCGAAGAAGAGAAGTTCTCCGTCGTATTCTGCGGCATGGGCATAACGCACGAGGAGGCTGCGTTCTTCACGCACGATTTTGAGCGGACCGGCGCGCTCGAACGGGCAACGGTTTTCTTGAACCTTGCGAGCGATCCCGCTATCGAGCGTATCCTCACGCCGCGCTTGGCCTTGACGACTGCCGAATATCTCGCGTTTGTCCAGAACATGCACGTGCTCGTCATTCTCATTGACATGACCAATTATGCAGAAGCTCTCCGGGAGATTTCCGCCGCCCGAAGCGAGGTTCCTGGACGTCGGGGGTACCCCGGATACATGTACACCGATCTCGCGACGATGTACGAGCGAGCGGGAAGGATAAAGGGCAAGAAGGGTTCGGTGACCCAGATGCCAATCCTGACTATGCCTGGCGACGACATCACCCACCCCCTCCCAGATTTGACCGGATATATCACGGAAGGGCAGCTCGTCATGGACCGCGAACTTCACCGGAAGGGTATCTACCCGCCGCTCAACGTTCTGCCATCGCTCTCAAGGTTGATGAAAGACAGCATAGGCGAGGGGCACACTCGGGAGGACCACAGCGACACCTCGAACCAGCTCTACGCAGCTTATGCTGAGGGCAAGGACCTCCGAGCGTTAGTTGCGGTCGTTGGGGAGGAAGCGTTGACCGAGCGAGACCGCCGCTACCTGGGTTTCGCCGACCGATTCGAGCGGGAGTTCGTGAACCAGAGGCGGGACGAAGACCGCACAATCGAGACCACGCTCGACCTAGGGTGGGAACTTTTGCGCACTCTGCCCACGGCTGAATTAAAGCGCGTCGACCCAAAATTCATCGAAAAGTACCTGCGCCCGCGTGAGTGATTGACCGAAGTACGCAATTTCGAAATGTGGGCGATGTCGACGCGTACTCTTGCCGTCGCGTGAATGTTTCACTAAGCGAAAACTGCTTCGGCTGAGAAAAACATGCGGCGACGAGGTGAAAACTTCAATAATATTCCTTGACCTTCCCCAACGCCTTCAATAAAGAGAATCCTCCCCACTTGAAAATCCTCAAAATCTGGGCTGGCCGACAATAAAAATTTATGTATGCCTTCCTCAAAAGTCCCTTGAGCTTCCGCGCAGTGAACCGAGGAAGTTTCATCACCGGATCTAAAGTCGTGTATTTTGACCAATCTTTCGTCAGAAGAAGGTCGTTTTTCCGTGCAAAATCGTAAATTTCGGTGCCCGGGTATGGGGTTAATATCGTGAATTGGGCGAGTGTTGGGGTGAGTTTTTTAGCAAATTTTATTGTTTTCTCGATCGCTTTCACCGTTTCGCCAGGAATACCTATGATGAACGTCGACACCGTGTTCAACTTCAACTTTTTTAAAACTGTTACGGCCTTTTTGGCCTGATTGAGGTTTATTCCCTTTTTAAGAAAATTCAGGCTTCGCTGCGAGCCGGACTCGACTCCCAAGTAAATGCTGTGGCACCCGGCTTCCTTCAGTTCTCTCGCCAGTTCCTCGTTGATGGTATCCACGCGAGAAGAACAGCTCCAAGAGATATCGACCTTTTCCTTTCGAATCAGAGCGCAGAGCGCCTTTGTCCTTTCTTTGTTGAGCGTGAAAGTGTCATCAAGGAACTCTATCTCCCTCACTCCGTATTTCTCCCTCAGGAGCTTTATTTCCTCCAAAACGTTTTCCGGACTTCTCCCCCTCCATATTTTACCGCACAGCTTCGAAGAGGAACAAAAAACACATTGGAAAGGGCAACCACGGCTGGTGACCATCGCCGCGAATTTAATGCCCCTCATCTCGTATTTCTTCATCGGAAGCAAGTGGTAAGCAGGGAAAGGTATCTCATCCAGATTTTTCACGAATCCCCTTTTCTCGTTCTCCCTTACCTTGCCTTTTTTCCGAAACGCTATGCCTTTTACCGCCCCCAACTTTTTTCCAGACGCGAGTTCCGCTATTGTTTGCTCCCCTTCTCCTTTCACCACTACGTCCAGCTGTGGGCACTCTTTCAGTGTTTCCCTAGCCACGAAGGTCGCATGAGGACCTCCAAGAACGGTTCTGCAATCGGGATTCACTTCTTTCACTGCTCTCGCTATGCCATACGCGTCGTAAATGGCCGGAGTTGTCGCGGTGATGCCCACGAGTTCGGGGTCGAACTTTTGGACCGCCCTCTTAACATCAGCTAGGTCATAACCCATCGCCAACGAGTCTATTAATCTCACTTCGTGCCCGTTTTTCTCTAACGCCGAAGCCAAGTATCCAAGTCCTAATGGAGGGCCTGTCACTCCCAGCGTGGATTGGATCGCAGATTTCGAGGGTGGCAATATCAACATTGCCTTCGTCTTCATCACCTGTTGAACAGATGCGCTCGGGGACTCAAAATCTTCATCATAAATCAGCTAAGCCAAGCTCTTCATCGCACATGTAAATATTCTCCAACTAAAACTTAAGGTTTTCGCACTCGCCATGAGTTCGATTGCCCGCAACTTACAATCGCCGCAAATTTCGAGGAAACCTTAAGAGCGATTAAATATAGTGTCTTCAGTGGAGGATGAATTTGGTCTTAGGCCGTAGTTTCATACCGTTAGGCAGATTCCTAAACCGGGATACTACAACTGGCGCTAATGAACCACATGATGGTGGCGTGCCCATAGTACTGACTGCTTCTGTGGTAGAGATGAGTGATTTTAATTTGAATCCTTTCCTCGCGTTCACGGGAGGTTTCCCGACAAGAATAGTCCCAATGAAAATTTTGAGGAAATTCTGGTACCCAATAACATCCGATAATAATGGTAGCGCCCTCTTTGCCCCTTATGGCTTAAGAAAAATAGAGGCCCTATTGATTGAGAAATTTGGGGAGGATAACGTTGCAACCTGTACCCCTTACAACCTCGGCAAATTCGTAGGTCGGAAAACGAAAGTTGTTGGAATCTCAACTATGGACCCGTTGGGTATCGGGTTCGTCAGCCGAACTTATACTTCGCTGGTTGGTTTCGGCGGCGAACCAATCGCAGCAGCTGAGTTTAGAAATTTGATGAAGCACCCGATCTGGAAAAAATACATGCCAAAGATAATAGTGGGAGGTTCCGGCGCTTGGCAGATTGTTAGAGGGGATATGCAGGAGAAATATGGGATCGATACGGTGTTGATCGGAGAAGGTGATCACTCAGCGCTGGAAATATTCGAAAAGGCGATGAATGGTGGGTTGTTACCAAAAGTCGCCGAAACAGAGAAACCCGAGCTAAGGGAAATCCCAACGATAAAAAGGCCAGCACTATTTGGAGTGGTTGAGATAACCCGAGGATGTGGAAAAGGATGCCAGTTCTGTTCGCCCACGATGCGGAAAACATATTCATTTCCCCTAGAAAAAATTAAAAAGGAGGTGGAACTCAACGCGCGTGCAGGTTCGAGGATGATAACGCTGCAGACGGACGATTTCTTTTTGTACAAATGTGGCGAGCGATTTGTCCCGAATAGACAAGCTATCGTCGAGTTGGTTGAAACGGTCGGCAAAATACCAAACATTGAATACCTACAGTTTGCACACGCCGCTCTCTCTCCAGTCGCATACTATCCAAAAATTATTGAGGAAATTGCACCGACGCTCGTGGAGAAAGGCAGATGGCGATACAACGGGAAAAAAGTGGCTTCGGTTGAGGTTGGGATAGAAACTGGAAGCGTGAAATTGATTAAAAAACACATGCGAGGAAAGCCACTGCCGTACGAAGCAAAAGACTGGTGCGAAGTGGTTGTACAAGCGATCGGCATCCTCAATGATAATGACATTTGCCCGCTTGCTACGCTTGTTATTGGTTTACCTAATGAGGAGGAAAAAGACACGCTTGCGACGATGGAACTCGTTGATAAGTTGAAAGACGCGAAATTGTTTTACGTTCCACTATTTTTCACGTCCGAGGAGGAATGTCTATTGAGCAATGCGAGGCAGGCAGATTTGCATCATCTGACAGATTTGCACTGGGATTTCTTCGCAAAATGCTGGAGGCACAACATAAAACTCTGGGCCCCCGATAAACAGGGAAAAATTGCTGTGGGTTCGATGCTTTTGTACATGTTTTATTACAGGTGGAAATATGGGGCCCAAGTGGCGCGACCGATAATGAATCTTGCTAATTTTCCAAAATCATTATTCAAGGCGCGCTCGGGGACTCAAAATCTTCATCATAAATCAGCTAAGCCAGGCTCCTCATCGCGCAAATAAAAATTTACCTACCAAACTTAAGGTTTTCGCGCCGCGGTAGACGCTTAATAAACTTTCTCTACAAGTTTCTTCGCCTTGGCTTCAGCGCGCTCCCGCTTAGCTTGATGCACTTTTAAAAACTCCGCCATTAGTTCGATTGCCCGCAACTTGCAATCGCCGCAAATTATCGCTCCAGATTTGCAATCCTTCCGTAAATCTAGGAGCTTTTTATCATCAGGCATAAGTTGATAAACGTAAAGCTCGTAAACCCTGCATTTGTCCGGGGCGCCCCCATGCTTCCGTTGCTCAGCTGCCGTTGGCCTGCCGCCGGTGAAAGCATCTTTTATTTTCTTCTTTATTTCATCAGTACTATCTGTCAGGAAAATCGCTGTTTCGGGTTTGCTGCTTGACATCTTCTCGCCAGTCAATCCAGGCAGAAGACGATGATAAGTTGATGAAGGAAGTACGAAACCGAAGCCACGCTGGAAGCGAGCCGCCACATCCCGCGCTAGCCTGAGGTGTGGATCCTGATCGACGCCAACCGGCACGACGGTCGGTCGGGGGCCACCGAACTCCTCCAGTTGCGGGTGCAGGATATCCGCGACATCAATCATCGGGTAAAAAATGTGAGAGATATTTGATTCACCCGCAAAGCCGTAGATTGCACTCATCTCGCTGAAGTTAACCTTTTTAGATAAAACGAACGCGAGGTGGCGAACGACATCGCTGCGAGATTGAAAGTAAACATGGCAACGTCCTACGTCTAGCCCTAGCGCTTGATAGTTGGCGAGGTACTCCTCCGCGGCAAGCTTCTTTGACTCTTCAAAAGAAACGCCTCGAGCTGAATAAGCCTCAAGGTCCGCAACACATAAATAGATGTCCGCACCTTGCCGTTGATACCATGCCAACTGGTCTATGACTAGCTTGTGGCCCACATGCATCCGGCCGCTCGGCATGAGTCCCGTCATCACCGCAAACTTCTCCATCTTGAGCATTGCACCAAGCACCCGTCCGAAGTCGCGGTGGCCGAAGATGACCCTGCGGCGCATAAGGTAGTGCGGCTCGGGTATCTGCGCAAGCAGTCCCTCAAATGGCTCGATTCCGAACTCGCGCATCAGCCGCACGTAGTCTTTAGGTACCGCCGCTCCCCAAGGGTCGATTCGAACCGGCATTTCAAGGCCTCTCACGGGTTAGTGCGTAATAGGTAATGTCCCCTTCATCATCCACAACCGCCCATAAAATTTTTTTGCGAACGCTATGTGCGAGTCGAACCGCGCGCGCGATCTCGGTGGGTGTGAGCTTTACTCCCTCAGGCACCGCGTGTACTAAAAACTTCGAGTGCACCTCACCCGGCTTCTCGCCCCGCTCGTAAACGCGGAAGTGTGCCCCGAACTTCAGACCAGTTTTGATGATGTAACCGCGCGAACGAAGGTCTGCGTACACGGGATACTTAAGCATCGCCTCAGGATCACCCTCGGTAAATTTAGCCGAGAGATTTTTGAAGTTCAACTGCTTTCGGCCCTCGTCGACCACGCGAATTTTTCCCCCCTCCAGCAGGTAGAGAGCCTCAACCGGTGCGAGTTGAAGCTTTCCCCCGCTCAGAGGCTTGCCGTAAGAGCCTCGCTGATAGAGCTGGTTCGCCTGTGCCTCATCCCAGATTATTATCTTGCCTTTATACAACTGGGCCTCGACAACAGGGATTTCGGCTTCTTCCATGCCGTCCCCCTCCAACATTACCCGAGTGTGGTTAAGAAGGTTGCTTTTGTCGTGTTTATAGGTCACTAACCTAGTAGATATTCGCCTTTAAAATAAACACGGTGTTACCAAGACAAACAGTGGTGTTAATTGATAAACTTGCCCCAATAAACAGAAATATTTACTGAACCTGCGTGGCTTGAGGTGTATCAAACCATCAATCCCAGCTATGCTACTGCTTCCGCCTCGGCATAAACTTGAGGTTGCTCGCCCTCAGCTTCTACTTTGAGTTTCTGCCAATATCTTAAGTTGTTAACGCACCCTGGATCCGGCATGTCGTAATCTCCAAAGTAGCCATAAGCACGGGCGCGACACCCACCGCAAGCGTAGCGATACTGACACTCACCACAATGCCCTTTTAACCTGCTCCGGTCGCGCAGGTCACGCAACACCTGCGAGGTGCGCCATATTTCAAGGAAGGGTTTCTCGCGGATGTTGCCAATTTTGATGGGCATGAAAACACAGGGCAGCACATCACCGTTCGACTCAATCGCACAATAAATGCGCCCAGCACCGCAGCCTCCTAGGAATTCGGCAAGTAGCCGCGTATGTTCTCCGAGATTGGCCGAGGTTGCAAAATGTGCGGAGACAAGAGGCCCTCCTTTGACTCCTTGGGCGTGACTCAAGGCAATGCGGGCGAGCTGGGGGGCAGTCCCCAAAACATCGCAGCCCCCGCTACTAACTAGGTTAGCGTAGTTCTGCTCAAGCAACTGCTCGCGCTCATCTGGAGAAAGGTCAAGGTTAGCCATTTCTGCCCCCCGCCCAGTTGGGACGAAGTTAAAAATCATTTGACGCTTACACCCAAGCGATAAAGTTAGCTCATAAGTTTCTTGCATCTCGTTTAAATTGAGCTTGGTGGCTGTAGTGGCAACGCATGTGTAGAGGCCCGCTTCGACACAGTTTTTTATTCCATTAATCGTCCTGTCAAACATCCCCGGAACCCCCCTAAATTCTTCGTGGGTCTTAGCGTTGGCACCATCGAGACTTATCTCTACGTAGATGTCGAGCTTCTTGAGCCGTTTCGCCACCTCTTTCGTTATGAGCGTGCCGTTTGTCGCTAGAGCCACGTAGATGCCGAGGCTCCGCGCATATGCCGCCAGCTCGTAAAAATCGGGACGCATAAGTGGCTCACCTCCCGAAAATGCTAACGCCACAACATCTGCGTCCGCAAGTTCCTTGATTAAACACTTGGCCTCTTCGGTGGTGAGCTCATCTGGCAGCGGACGATCGGCTCGCTGGTAACAGTGCTTGCAATTGAGGTTACATGCATGAGTAAAATCCCAAACCACAAGGAAAGGCGCCCCTAGCTGCTGAGGCTGAGTAATGCCATGCTCGGCTATGCCACGCACGATGCTCGCAAGCCCGCGCCGGGTGACATGGCTATTAAAAAAATTTCTCATCTCGCGCTTCGAGGTCCGGAACAGTACGCGTCCGATGTCGATTATACCCCCGATCACAAAGCTGTACATGCGACAGCTCAGACAGACCTTGATATTAACCCCAGCGTACCTGGCAAGTGCTATCCGGAGCCTGCGATCGTTACATTTTGGACATCGCGCGATGGAGCGGGTCAGCACTACGCGCGAGATAGGGTTACCAATAGCAGATTTTAAGACGCCGAGTGTGGAGAACATCGCCATAAGTTCACCACCTAATTTCTATTGGTTCTCATCACCAAAAAGATTACCTTTTATATATAGAGCTACATATTAATTGTTGAAGCCCGTAAATATAATTAACACGGGCTCGCGCTAATACCGGGCGGCGTAGCTGAGACAATGACGAGAACTTAAAGCTGAGGCAATGAATCTTTTTGCCAAAGACGAATCACCTCCAACGTAGTCGGTGCGGCTACCCCGCCTGGTATTACGGATTTTTTCGTTAGTTCATGTATTTGAAAAAAATTGGTGGGATCGTCAGGATTTGAACCCCTTTATAATCCTTATAAATTACTTTCACCGACCTCTCTCCCCCAAAGGCGCTAAAACTGACACTTGAAAATTAGCTGTGTGAGAAGATTCGGGTGTAGAATGGAGGAGGAAAAATGGAGATTCATTACAGCACCAAGGACAAAAGGCGAGGAATTACGCTCCCACCAGTGAACGAGAAGCTAGTCGAAGAAACAGGAATTCACATCGGAGACGGATCAATGAGCTATCAAAATAAGGGGTATCGTTTGGTTTATGCGGGCAATCTTTTCGAAGATACTTCGTACTTACAGTTCGTTCGCCTGCTCCTTAAAGAGTTATACAATATTGACTCAAGCATCAAAGAAATCCGCAAAAGCACTTTAGTTTATATTCAAATTTTTTCTAAAGCTATCTGCACTTTTAAAAATAAATTTCTGGGGTTGCCGTTCGGTAAAAAATCAAAAATTGTCAATATCCCATCCGTATTTCGGTCGGACTTGGAGTTAGCAAAAGCTTGCATCCGGGGAATTTTTGATACCGATGGAGGAGTAGTGTTTCAAAAACAGGGAAAATACTGTTATCCCGCAGTAATCTTGGTGAACAAAAGTAAATTTTTAGTACGCACTTTAATGGAACTACTCGCTGAACTGAAGTTTACTCCGTATGTGGAGTTTGATCCCAGTACACAATGCTCAAAAATTTGGGTAAAGGGAAACCGCCAATTTGAGAAATGGTTCAAAGTTATTGGTTCCAGTAATGAAAGGAATTTGAAAAAATATCGATGGTGGTTAGATTGGTGGGGTCGCCAGGATTTGAATTCCCGGAGGTCAAGTTCCCACTTAACCCCTCCCGGATTTGCAGGTCTCTCTAGCACAGCTCCAATGGGTCATCATCCTTCCGTCAGCAGACCCACAATTGCCACTGGAGCCTGCCGTGCTAGCCAAGTTACACTACGACCCCACGAGCTAACATCGCCCGCCTGAAAATAAAAGCTTACTCTGGCACCCCGCTGGCCCGTATGCGAAGCGCATGATGAAGATTATTTATAAATTTGGGTTTTTGGTTTAGGCTCCGGTTGGATGCTGGGTTTAATAGGAAAGCCATCGAACATCAAGCGGTGGTCGAACTTGCACGTAAGCGTGGGCATCAACTATATCTCCGCCGAGCGCTTTTGGGAGCGGGGCAAACCCGCCCCAGCCGGAATGCGCGTCTCGACCAACGTCAATATCGTCGGCGTCGAGACCAAGGATGAAAAGCTGGTGGCTCCATTCGTCGTGACGATCGGCTACACTCCGTCGATAGCGCAGATAAGCTTGAAGGGACAGGCGATTTTATCTGGAACCCCAGAGGAGCTTGAAAAAATTCAAAAAGACTACAAAACGCAGCGCTCTCCGCCTACTGCGCTTCTTCAGACCATAACGAATGTATCATTAGTCGAGGCCACGGTGCTCTCCCGCTCGCTCAACATCCCCCCGCCGATCCCGCTTCCGGGCCTACAGAAACCACCTAAGCCCGACAAGGAGCGCCCCAGCTATGTCGGCTAAGATCGCTTATGCCCCGCCCCCTGTTCCTGAGCCGTCAAAACAATTTGCGGTCATGCTAATCGGGATAGTGTTGGTCGTTGTTGGGGCTATTCTTATCAACCAAGGGATGACTGTTGTGGGGACTTCCAGCACTTTAATCGTCGGGATAGGGCTCCTAGCGGCCGGTGCTCTCTTGGTCTTTGCTGGGGCGAGCCGCGTGTGGCCAAGGAGGTCAGTAATCAACATCGGCATCTTCATCGTGGGAATCCTAATCCTCGTGGCCAGCGGGACCCAACTCGCCGCCGACTGGGGGACTGCCGCTTACGGGATGATCCTGACCATTGTAGGCATCGCCCTGATTGTCATTGGAGTCCAGATCGTGAAACAGAGCTGGAAAAAGTACGTGGAACGATAGATAGTGAACCGGACGGGACCGAAATCCGAATAGAGTTTGGGTCCAGCGTAAAAAAATGCGACTTTTATCTCTCCTTCTCACTTTAACTCTTCATTCCCACTTCGTAAAATCAAAACCTTATTATCGAAAAATACTGATACTTTTCCGCATGAAACGCCTTAAAGCGCTCTGGGATTTGATGCGGCTTGAGCATGGGGTCATGATCCTTGTCGCTATCCTAGTCGGTTCCCTCATCGCAAATCGTGGCGCCCTTCCCGATACATTCAAACTAATTTTCTCTTTTCTCACCGCATTGTTTCTTGAGGCGAGTACCTTCGCTCTAAATGATTACTTTGATCTGGAGATTGATAAGAAAAACAGGAGAAATGACAGACCTTTGGTTCGAGGAGATATCCAACCACGCACCGCACTCATCCTCTTTTTCCTTCTGTTTCCTCTCGGCATAATCTCTTCATTTCTCGTCAATCTACCGTGCTTTCTAATCGCGCTGATAACGGCGGTGTTTGCGATAGCGTATGACGCCAAAATTAAGAAGATAAAACCCATCGGTAACTTATACATTGCCTATATAATGGCGGTACCGTTTCTCTTTGGCGCAGCCGCCGTTTCTCCCACCCTTCCTCCCGTCATATGGCTTTTGGCATCTATTGCATTCTTTGCAGGTGTGGGGCGGGAGATAATGAAGGATGTTATGGACATGGCTGGCGATCGAGCGCAGGGTGTTCGATCGTTTCCCATGTATATCGGCGAACGAAACGCCTATAGGGTTGCCTCTGTTTTCTACATTATCGCCGTTATGATGAGCCTCATTCCATTCTTTTTACTGAAAGATACCGCCTACTATGAAAATATGGTCTATCTCGCTCTTGTTGGGGTGACCGATATCCTGTTTCTTATCACAGCCGCAACTCTTATAGTAAAAAGAAGCCCCCCTACTGCGCTTTTTAGAAAGACAACTCTTGTCGCGATAGTGTTCGGTCTTCTCGCCTTCCTCCAAGGTGCATTCTTGCAGGGGTGAAAAATGGTAACAAATGAGATTCTTGGCGTATCCTTTGTCTATGTCTATGTGGCTATTTTGCTTGTTCTCACGGAGAAGGTTTTAAAGCGGTACCCGGTGATAAGCAGAAAAATACTCCACATTATGGTAGGAAATATAGTCTTTATTCTTCCCCTCTTTCAAACAAGAGAGGTTATGGCGTTTGTTGCTGCAGCCCCCTTTATTGTTCTAACCTTTCTCATCAGCCCCTATTCACCCATTAAAGGTTTGAGCAAAGCGTCCCAAGCCGGTCATGGGCTCGGCCTCGTCTATTATGCCATATCATGGACAATCTTGGCATACCTTTTCTTTGACCGTATGTGGATTGTGGGAGTTGGTATATTGGCCATGTCGTATGGTGATGGGTTTGCATCAATCTTGGGTGCACGTTTTGGTAAACACACGTACCAAGTGTTTCATGACAAGAAAAGTATTGAAGGATCAACGATCATGTTTTTGACTACTCTCCCCCTTTTGATTATCAACTTCCTTTTCTACTCAAGACCGTTAACTGTTTACATCATTACCGTTCTTATCTTCGTTTCACTTCTCGCGACCGTTGTTGAGGGGCTTACTCCGAAAGGACTCGATAACCTCACGGTACCGTTGCTCGCCTCGTTTGCATTTTGGTACATAGTCCCGGGAATTTAAACATGGTGTAATCATGCGACTCATCATTGTCGACGGTTTGGACGCAGCTGGAAAGGATACACACGCGGGGATAATAAAAAGAAAACGTGAGCAGAGGGGAGAAAGGGTACTTATTCGTTCACATCCTGAAGATGACAACTTGTTCGGCAGAATAGCGAAACAGGCACTCTTCGGGACAGGTAAAAAAAACAAAGTCAAGGCATCCGTATTCTATGCTTTGGACGTGATACGCTCTATGCTACGGTATTACAAGAGTGATGAGTACGACACGTTGATCATCGTGCGGTATCTTATAGGAACAGCGTATCTACCTTTCCCGGTCGCTAAGTTTGCCTATAAATTTTTCAAAACCTTACTCCCAACCCCCGAGTACATGTTCTTTCTCGATGTTTCTCCCGATGAGGCGTTGAGGCGAATCCAAAAGCGGAGGGCGTACGAGATGTTTGAAACCCGTGAAGAGCTGGTAAAGGTGAGAAAAAAAGCTCTCGCTCTTGCACAAGAGGGATGGCATATCATCAACACGAATCGACCTAAACAAACGGTTGCCGCTGAAATCGCCCGAATTCAGGGAGACTGCAAATATTCAAGAAATTTAACCTACCTAAAATCCTTACCAATAGTTCCTAAGACATTTATAAACACAGATTATCTTTTCATCCGATACTCATGCCCTCAATCTGGGTCTCGGACGAGGACTATGAAACTCTGATAGATATCAAGGCCGACTTGGAGAAGCACCGCAAGAAGCCCGCTAGCTTTTCCGACGTTGTATCCCATCTGATGGCCAAGAAGCGAATGGTGGGGGCAAAAGTAGGGAGGAGGTAAAAACACGAGAAGAGCCATCAGGGCGAAAGCTTTGACTGCGGCGATCTCGGCATTAATGCTGATTTCTCTGATATCGGCGTTTCAGGCTGGGACGGCGAGTGCACAAGCAACAATTGACGGAGAAATTTCAGTAAGCGAGTGGGGGAGCCCTACTTGGACGATTGCGGGTAGCAAAGCAAATTACAATGTGTATTTGACAACCGATACTGAAGCGTTATATCTAGCGTTCAAGTACCTAGGAAGCGACCCGACGATAACCCCGCCCACCGTCTATGTTAACCTCTACATCGACGGAAACAACAACGATATCCTAGATGGTCTTGATAGAGCGTTCATCTTCCAAAATGTGACAGGTAGACCGGAAGGGGTAAATTCACTCAGGATATATCCTGCCAAGTTAGATGGTAGTGGTTGGGATTTCCCCACCCCGCCAGAGCTAGCTAATGTATACTGGGATACCACAACATCGCCAGACTCTGTCCCCGTGAGAATAGGAGTATCGGCGGACAGAAAGGTCGTAGAGTGGAGGATACCGCGCGACCTAGTCGGTGCAACAGGAGAATCGTTCGGCCTTTCATGGCAAGCGTTCGATAGCTACAACTGGAACCCCCCCGGACTAGGAAACTATTATGATGTAACAACGCCAGTAGACCTAGACCGCGGAAGCGACGGAACGATCGATGTCAGCTTTGTGAAGATCCAATCAGCCATCGACGCGGCCTCGCCCGGCGACACCGTGCTCGTGGGGCCGGGGACGTACATCCAAACAGCGGATCTTGTGATAGACGAGAAAGTTTCTATTCTCGGAGTTTCTGAAACTAAGCCCACTATCCAGTTTGACGGAGAATTTAGTGTCGTCATCAAAGCGGACAATGTACTATTGGAACATTTAAGTTTCTACAAAACTAACAAGGAAGAAACCTGGGCTAACTTCATTTTGGAGGTTCCAAAAGGCGGTCCTCCTAATTACGAATCTCTTTATGGAGGACTAGCTATCCTGGACTGCGTCTTTGAAGGCGGACAAGACGGCGCGATGTACATAAACATGAAAGGCGACTTTACGGTGGAAAATTCGGAGTTCATCGATTACGCTGCTTATGCGACGATTCAAATAGCGGCATTCGACGGAACCGTGACCATATCTGGTAACAAATTCACCGGATCAGGTAGAAGAGTTATCGTCGTTGAGCCGGGACCCAGTGAGCAAATATTACACGGGGGCACAATGAACATCATCGGAAATACCGTTGTGGGTGACGAGGAAAGCATCTGGTTTGGAAGCTTTTTCGTATACAACCATTGGGCGAATCCTTCCGAGAAAGTTGACATTAACATCGAGAAAAACATCTTAGAAGATATTACTGGAGATGCGATCTCAATCTGGACATGTGGAGAAGCGGACTTGAGTAAACTTGGTTCAGTAAAAATCACCGGAAACACGTTCTCCAATATAGGTAAATCTGCAATAATCGTAGACACTACCGAGGCTCCAAGCTATGGTATCCCAACAAATCCAGTTGGAAAACTTAGCATAACTGCCAACCTAAATAACTTCTATAGCACTGTTTACGGAATAAAAAACGAGTACGTAGCTGAAGATCCAGCACTCTCTACTATTGATGCCACCCTCAACTGGTGGGGCGACCCGACCGGTCCACGCAATCCAACTACAAACTCGAGCGCCACTGGCGATGATGTCAGCGATAACGTCGATTACATGCCATGGCTTGATGCACCCCATCCGGACGGAACGGAACGAAGCTGGAACGTGCAAAACGTTGATACTGAAAACAACTTCAACTCCATCCAAGAGGCGATAGACAACGCTAGTGAAGGCGAAACCGTGCTCGTGGGCCCGGGGACGTATGATGAGTATGTCGACATTGACAAACCCCTTACCCTGTCGGGACAGTCTGGTGCCATCGTCAAACCGACTAGCCCAGCAGGAACTATAATCAGCATACAAGCTGATGATGTAACCGTTGAAGGCTTCGAGGTTGACGGTAGTAGCGGCGGCGGTGCAATCTGTGCTGGTATTGGTAGCATCCACTGGACTCCTGATGGTACCACCAAATGGAATGGTTATAAGAATATAACTATCAGGAACAACACAGTACACGACATACAAAACGATACGGACAAAGGTCTTGGCATTACTCTGTGGCGAAACGACGGTCACACCTATGAAAACATCCTCATTGAAGGAAACACCGTTTACAACACCGGCCGCATGGGTATCTACATAGGTGCAATCAAATTTGATTATTCCGAATGGCTCTTGAGTGCCAGCAACACAATCAAAGGCAACGTGGTTCACGACACCATGCTTAATCCTAATGCGGGTGAGACTTTCCCCGGTGGATGTGGCGGAATTGCGTTGGATGCGGCGAAAAATTGTACCATTGAAGGAAATACCGTCTACAACTCTGGCACTAGCGATAATCCAATGCCAGGGATCTTCCTAGCCCACGGCTCAGCTGCGGGAAATAAGATACTTGGCAACGAGGTCTATAACCAAGCCTATGGCATCGCTGTTGAAATAGACCGGGAAGATGTTGTCTTTGATGGCGATCCACCGGCTACTCCCGAGGTACATTACAACAACATACACAATAACGACCAATACGGCCTCATAGTGCTTAACGCTGATGAGAAAGTAGTCGACGCGACCCTGAACTGGTGGGGAGACCCGACCGGACCTAGCGGGGTCGGACTTGGAACTGGCGACAAGGTAAGCGTGAATGTAAATTATGCCTTATGGCTCCCA
>JAOUPD010000151.1 GCA_029880065.1 Hadesarchaea archaeon | reverse complement strand
ATGAAGACGGTGTCGGTGTCAAAAAGGGCGGAGGAATTGGCGATAAAACACTCGCTTGAGCCTGAGTTTGTCGAGTTGGTCTTAAGGGAGGCTGACAAAATTTATGGAGGAGTTGAGAAAGCTATTCTTACGTTGAAGGATAATGCTTTGGCGATAAACGCTGGCGTTGATCATAAAAATGTCCCGACAGGTTGTGCTGCTCTATGGCCTTCAAACCCTCAGCGTCGAGCGGAGAGTCTTCAGAAGGAGATTAAGCGGCGCGTAGGCAAAGATGTGGGAGTTCTACTAGTGGACAGTAGCGTAGCCCCCCTCAGAATAGGTACGAGGGGCGTGGCGATAGGGGTGGCAGGCTTCAAGCCGATAAAAGACTGCAGAGGAGAAAGAGACCTATTTCAAAAGCCATTATTAATCACTAGACACGCCGTTGCTGACGATCTTGCATCTACAGCTCACCTTGTGATGGGGCAGGCTGGCGAAAGAACACCAGCAGCTCTTATCAGAGGAGCACCGGTTACTTTTGTTGGAAACACCAGCATAAACGAGATGAAGATTTCCCCAGACAAATGTGTGTACATGAAGGCTTTTCGCGTATCCCCTGAAGGAATGAAATAGAATTAGTCCCTGCCATTTCTTACAATTTGAGACCGTACGCTTTTAATGCCTTTATCAGAACAATTCCAATCAATGCTGCAACTATTGTGATCGTCACTCTCTCAATAGGATATACCCAGGCTAGCAACTGCCATGTGCTTTTCCATGCATCCACGCTGGAAATTAGATTTGGCCAGTAAATTGCTTCAAACATTATGTCGCCTACAATGTGTCCGAAAAGAGTGGCTGTGAGGGATACTATGCCAACTCCAAAAGTTAGTCCTGTCAATTTTGTATGCTCATATATTTGCTTCACCGCCTTTGATTGTAGCGGAGAGACTAAAATGACTAAACCAAAAATTTGCATCCAAATGAAGTATGGGTACAACCATACGGGTCCAACTACCGGATAGAAGGCAAGGACGACTAGCAAAATGGCGTAAGTGATCGCACAAGTCATCCGCTTGCCATTGTAAAGCATGCCTGAACAGAAGGTTGCAGCTGCGTGTGGCACAAAACTAAGCGGCCCAAAAGGCCCACCAATCTGCCCCACAGATAACCCAACAATTCCTCCCACAGCCACAGAGAGGACACCTAGGTATGGACCAAGTATAATCCCTATCAACGGGGCCATAATAACTGCCATCGTAATAAATTTCCCTGGGGCGCCAATTACAGGAAAAAGAGACCAAAAAGTGAAAATTGTGTACGATGGAGCGAAAACAGCAATCAACGCTATGTTTTTTGCCCCCAGTTTTGTGTTGGTCTTTTCTTGCTTCATTCTACAGTCTCCACATCGCGCGCGAAATTCGCGCGCTATATGCACTCATCGTGCTATTTTCTTCAAGGTTTTTATAGCTCGTGACTTTGTTCTCTAATATTTGTTTCCATGCCCTAGAGAAAGGTAGAACTTATGCGTGCGCATCCGTTGACGATTTATTTGACCAAAGGTTTTTATAACTAACGAAACGTGAAAGTTTAAGGTGTTTATTTTGTTCAAGTTTAAATCTAAACAAAAAATTTTTGAAATCGGAAACGTCAAAATTGGTGGACAGCCTGGCGAGTTGCCTACAGTTCTTATTGGAAACATCTTCTATGGAGGAATGCCGGAAGTAACTAATCATAAAAAAGGTGAGTTTGACCGAAAATCCGTGCTGAGATGGATCAAGACTGCTGAAGAACTTTCTGTAAAAACTGGTACCCCCCATTTTATAGACATCATGGCAAGGTATCCCGAGGCTATGAAGCAATATATCATATTCATCTCCGAACACAGTGATAGCGTTTTTCTTGTTGACGGAGCTAATTCGGAAACTCGTATCGCTGCTTTAAAAACGATAAGAGATCTGGGATTACAAGAAAAGGTCATTTTTAATGCGATCTCACCTCAATCTTCTGAAAACGAGGTAGAGGCTATTCGTGAATCAAAAGTGAATGTAGCTATTCTTCTGGCGTTTAACGAGATGGATTTCTCGCCTGAGGGAAGAGTTTCGATCTTGAAGGGCTTTGGTAAAGATGTTGGCTTGTTTAAAACCGCAAAAGAAGCGCACATAAAGAAAATACTTGCA
>JAOUPD010000150.1 GCA_029880065.1 Hadesarchaea archaeon | reverse complement strand
ACCTGCTGCCTTGACCACGACATGGGGGGCACCGACTATATCGGCGTGCAAATATCGATCGCCAGCTTCCATGTGCTTCTCAACAACTTCCTGATTGGTCTTCACATCCCGCCCTCCGATGACCAGCATGTCGTCGGACGAGATGAACCATCTATAACGCTCAAACCACTTCAGTTTTCTGCGCTTACGTGGCATTGAAACCTTGAGCTCCGGCATGCCAACGGTGAGCAATCGGTCAAGCTCCCGCCTTGTCTGCTCCATGGCGTCCTTCGCCCCCGCTGCCTTTTCCGCTAATTTCTTGTATCGATTGTACAACCGCGACGCATTCTCGAACGCGGATAGACGAAGGTCAAGAAGAATACGTTGCCCGGCTAGTTCGAATTCAACTTTTGCAGCCCCGGGGTCGACCTTTCTGATGGTCTTTGCCCATAACTCCCCAGCCGCTTTAGCTTCATCTATTGCCCCGATTGCCGATTGCCATCCCCTTCCGTGCCTAAGCTTCTCCAAACGGCCCATCACGTCGTTTACCTGCACATGATGGATAGCGGCGAGGTCTGCCTTCCGCTTGGCACTGCTGGACTTCGCATAGAGGTCCGCGAAGTGTTTTTCCTGCTCAGTCAGCCGCCTGCGAAGCTTATTAAGCCCCCCTTCAAAGCGCTTTCCCTGTTTCTCTGCCGCTGAGGTGACTGCGAGGGTGCTGAAATATTCATCAAGGGCCTCGCCAAATGAATCAAATCTTTTCACCCGCTTTCCTATGTACGTCTTGAAATCAAACGGTAGGACATCTACAGGTTTATCATCATCATATACGATATGCGCCGCGGGTTCCTGTGTGAACAAGCTATTGAGGGATCGAAGGATTGCAATGAGTTCCTGTTCGGAGAGTTCGCTTGGTCCGCGACTTTTCGCCACCGCAGCTCGAGCGCATATCTCCTCGGCAAGCGGACCACCCACGTTCAAATTTATCGCTAGGGCTCGCACCACATCTGGAGCCTCTCCGAGAGTACGGCGCAAACCCTGAACATCCAGCTTCCGTATGTCAACGCCCTTAGTGGGAGGGTGAAGATACTTTTCGCGAGGCCTGAGCACGCGATGTCGCCACACTTCAACTCGATAGGGTTGGATGATATCGAGCTGGGCGTTGCAGAGAATCAGGTTCCCTTTACTGAAGAGTTCCAAGATGAGGACGCATTTTTCTTTTCCAGAAAATTTGAACTCGACAATACGTTCTAAATCGGGCTGTTCAACTGCTGTCAGTTGCGCACCAACCAAGTGCTTGCGCAAAAACATCGCGTAACCACTCGGCTTTTTTGGGGTTTTATATTTCCTGCTCGTGAGATGAGCCCTGAAGCCCGGCTCGAGAATCAGGTCTTGGCGACCCTTTTCCGGCGAGCGCAGCCGCAGGAGGAAAATTCCATCTAGCTCATAAACGTTATCGACCCGACCACCGATAGCGTTTTTAAGCTCTCGGGTGCAGACCATAATGTCCAAGCAAGACACGGATAACTTCATGCCATCACCAGGTGTATGATATGGAACTCGTGGGTAAAATTACCCTTCTGTTTGCGGGCTGGGGGGCGATAGCCGGTTGCATCTCGGGGCTTCTACCGCGCAGCCTATCGCCAGAACAAGGTGCCTTAGCGCTCCTTGCAATTCTTTTCTTTATCTTTTATGTCTCATTTAAGCTGGCTCCGCGTGTTCTAAAATTTTTACCTGATGAGTTCCCGGGTGGAAGGTGGACCGGGGGAACAGCGGTTAAGAAAGGATTTTGGGGATTTTTCATCATGTGGTTAATCCTGTGGGTAATGGTTCATACCATTATAGTTTCCTGATGAACCGTCCTGACCTTCCTTCATTCCAATCGCTGTTTTTTATTTCCTCACCACATATCTTGAAGGGAGGTTGAGTAATGGCCAAGCAAAAATCACTTGAAGGATTCGTTAAAAAAAGGATAAAAATTATAGCAGACCACCGTGAGATCCCATCCGGCGTTGTGCACGAACTCACGCAGCTCGGTGTCGAGGTTGAAGCACGCCAGCTTAGCGTTGGCGATTTCATTCTGTCAGATCGAGTAGGAGTTGAAAGAAAATCCGTTGGAGATTTTTTGCAGTCAATTGTCGACAAACGGCTCCTATGTCAAGCCAAGCAGTTGGGTGAAACGTTTGAGCGTCCGGTGCTTATCTTG
>JAOUPD010000149.1 GCA_029880065.1 Hadesarchaea archaeon | reverse complement strand
TGCTGGTTTGTATGAAATAAATAGTATCGACGGACAGCCTTTGATTTTCGAAGAGAACGGTTTGATGGTTGTTGGGGGTGCAAGCGGAAGTGGAATAATGAAGGCTGATGCTATAGGCCGAATTGCAGAAGCACTTTACAGAGGTGAAGAGTACACATTACTCTATGGAGATAGAAAGTTTAAGGTCAGCGATTTAGGCTTGAAAAACAGAAATGCTGAACCTGAAAAACTAGTAATTTAATTTGGCATGGCTCATTAGATTTATTTACTTTCAAGTAATAATTATGCAATCGTTTCAGGATGGTTAGAATTTATGTTTGGTTGGAATGGCAAGTTTTTGCGTGTAAACCTGAGTAAGAATAAGGCGGTTGCTGAGGAGTATGGGGCAAGTATTGCCAAGAATTTTCTTGGCGTAGAGGTTTTGCAGCTAAAATTCTTTGGGATGAGCTTAAACTTGGAATTGATCCATTGTCCCCTGAAAATAGACTCGTTTTCGCTACTGGTCCATTAACAGGTTTCGCCTTGCCAAGCAGCGGCAAACTTGTCGTGGCAGCAAAAAGCCCCTTAACAGGTGGTTATGGGGATGGAAACATTGGAACCCATGCCGCGGTTCAGATGCGTAAAGCTGGTTACGACGCCGTAATTGTCGAAGACAGAGCAAAAAACCCATAGTTCTGCTTATTCAAGACGAAAGTGGCGAGTTTCTTGATGCAAAAGATTTGTGGGGTTTGGGCTCCTTTGAAACTGAAAAAACTAAGAAATATTTACGGGCCCTCAGCCGGTATTTTGTGCATTGGCCCCGGTGGAGAAAACCTTGTGAAGTTTGCTAATGTCGTTTGCCAAGAAGGGCGTGCTGGCGGCAGACCTGGAATCGGCGCAGTTATGGGTTCCAAGAATTTGATAGCTGTCGTCTTTATTGGTTCTGGCGATTTGCAGGCGGCGTATCCTAAGGAAATGAAGGAGTTAGGCGCAGAAGCCTACAGAGAGGTTTTGACTAAGCCAAACTATGCTTTTTGGAAGCGGCAAAGCACGATGAGTACTATTGAATGGAGCCAAGAAAACAGTGTTCTTCCAACATACAATTATCGTGAGGGTGTTTTTGAAAAAGCAGAAGCCATGGGGGGCTTCACCATGGAAAAACTAACGAGTTTGGCTTAGACACAATTTCTTTGGGCAACGTCATTGGTTTTGCCATGGAGGCTTCTGAAAAAGGGTTAATTGAAGAAAAAGTTCACTGGGGCAAACTCAAGGAAACTAAGGCCTTAATTGAAGACATAGCTCATAGACGCGGTTTAGGCAACACATTAGCTGAAGGCGTCCGCTTTGCAGCTGAGAAAATTGGCGGGGAGACACATCGCTGGGCTATGCATGTGAAAGGACTGGAAATCTCCGCTTATGGTTGCCATGCTGCGCCCGCCATGGCACTAGCCTTCGCAACAAGCTCCATCGGAGCCCATCACAAGGACGCTTGGGTGATTTCTTGGGAAGTTAAAGTTGGGCGTGAAGACTATAGCGAACCGAAAGTTGACAAGGTCATCGAATTCCAGCGTATCCGCGGGGGAGTTTTTGAGTCTCTAACTGTTTACAGGTTTCTCTTCATCAAGCTTGACTTTGAGCTTGAATGGTACACGAAATTTTTGTATGCAGCTACTGGTCTAGAAATTACATTGGAGGACTTGAACCTAATTGCCAATAGAACATTCAATTGATCCGTGCCTTCTGGATTCGTGAGTATGGCAAAAACTGGAGCAGAGAAATGGATGTTCCTCCCGCGCGATGGTTTGAAGAACCCGTTAAGTAAAGGTCCATTGAAAGGCGCAAAACTTGATAGAACTAAATATGATGTTATGTTGCAGAGGTATTACAAGAAAAGGGGCTGGGACGAACGTGGAATACCAACAAAAACAACATTGAAGAGGCTAGGATTAGAAGACATTGCTAAACAACCTAAAAAACGCGTAAAGCTGTTCAATTGAAAATGTAGGAGTTTGAATTTGCATTACTAATACCGCGCGATATATACGTTTATATCTTATATCGCGTACTATCTTGGGCAACCGCTTACTTTGAGGGATTTCATGAAGCGCGGAGCCGTTGCTAAGCGTAAACTGGACAAAGAATTGATTCTGGAGAGAAAAATGCTGCCCATGCGTCATGTCCTTAAGCTAGATTATGATGGATGTGTC
>JAOUPD010000148.1 GCA_029880065.1 Hadesarchaea archaeon | reverse complement strand
TGTCAATTAAAATTTCTTCTACCTCGACCTTTACTCCAAGTTCTTCTAAACTTTCTTTGACTAATTTTTTAGTTTTCACACACCAAGGACAATCTAGAATATACAAAAGTTGAACTTTCATCGTTATCTAACCTCGTAGTCTGGCCCCATATGAACGCCCACTCAATTTTGATGATGAAGTATTTCAGTAAATAGGTTAACCTGCTTAATACTCAAACTGCTAATAATTTAAAACATCAAAATTGGATTATGTCGTCCTCGTGGTACAATGAGATGAACAGGGCGAGGTAGTCGCGGATGTGCCTAGTTATGAGGAAATTGTTCTTTACGTGCTTCCTGCCATTCAGCCCGATGGTCCTAGCATATTCCGGCTCGTTCAGCAACATCCTCAAGTAGTGCGCGGTTCCTTCGACCGAATACGTGAGAAATCCGGAGTATTCGTGAACTACCTGGAGGGGGATGCCTCCCACAGCGGACGCCACCACTGGCCTCGCTTTCCACAAAGCCTCGGCCACTGTCAGGCCAAAACCCTCTTTCAAAGATTTCTGGAGGACAACAGTAGACATCCTTTGCAAGGCGTTGATCTCTATGTCGCTTGCAGGCGGATGAAAGATAACGTGGATATCCGGGTCATCGGCGGCCACGGATTTCACTTCCTCGTAAACTTTGAACCCCTCGGGATCGTCTAGGGCACTGCCGCCAGCGAGAACGAGCTGGCAGCCAAACTGTCTTTTAACCTTCCTGTACGCATCTATCACTCCGATAGGATTCTTCAAACGGTCAAAGCGGGAGACCTGCGTTATTATCGGCCTTTCCTTGTCTATTCCAAAGCGTTCAGCCACCGAATCCACGAACTCCTTGGGCAACTCCTTGTTTTTGTCGCTCAGGGGGTCTATCGAAGGAGGTATCATGAACTGCGGAATGCTCAGATCCGCGGAAAAAGCCGGGGCCGAGAAAACTGCGCAGTCATAATTCTTAATGTAAGACTTCAAGAAATCCATTATATCGGATTTCGGTCCAGAGAGGTCGATGTGACACCTCCAGACCCACCTTTTACCTCCACTTTTCTTCTCCACGAGGGCTATGGGCTGAGGGTCATGGATGAACATTACGTCCCCGTAGAACTGCATCTCCTCCGCATTTTGGAGGTTGACCTGCCGGAGGTATTCTAGGTCCTCCCCCGAGATATCCACATCCACCCCGTGCAGGGCATTGTGGATTTTTTTCGTGATGCCGAAGAATTTCTCGTTTCCCTTTATGACATCCCACCTCGCATCCACCCCGAGCTGTTTCATGAGCGGAACCATCCTAGTCAGTATCTCCGCGACTCCGCCGCCCACTGACGTCGAGTTGATGTTCTGGATCACCCTGTCCTCCAATTTTTCCGCCAAGAGGTACAGCTCGTCGATCTTTGCCTGACCGACTACGGCAGCGTAATCATCAATTCTTTGCATATTTGCTCACCAGCTTGATGAGTTTTTTGCGGAGCCCATTCAGGGTAATCGTGTAGATGCTCAATTCCGAAATTTCCTCTGCCAGTTTTTCCTCTCCAATGCCGCGGAACCAAGTTGCAAAATCGCTTGCGCCCCTCCGGAGGCGCATCGGCGCTTCGAACATATGGAAGTAGATGGAGTGGATGCTTATCTTACCCAAGACTTCGACGAACTCTCTCAGGCCACTGGCTACGTAGGATGCGGGCAGTATGATCGTTATGCAACTTGAGAAATGAAATTCCTGGCCTTCCGGACAGTCGGCGATGCGTCTCCCTGTGGATATGTATTCCTCCAAAATCCTGATAAATTCCGATCGCACTTCCTCCATTTCCCTTAAGCTCATTATGTCCACGCTGGCAAACATTTCCCCCAAATCTTTTTGGTTAAGGATATTCGACAACCAATACGCGAAATCGTTTGGCGGCTCGGGGGACAGGTAGTGATGTTTTTCTAGGAAATGGTGGGTGTGGTAGTATATCGAACTTGTGGGCACCTTTTTTAGCCCTTCAAGTAATTCAACTGGATTTCTCGCCCTTATCCCGAGTAATCTGACCAGGTGGAAATGGGTGTAGAACTTAAACGGGCCACTCATTTTTGTCATCTTTTAAAGGAGGGACTCAAGGTGTCTTATAAACTTTGCGCAAGTTGCTTACTGGTCGGGCAAAATGGTCTTCTTGTGGCTTGCCACGATGTGTTTCTCT
>JAOUPD010000147.1 GCA_029880065.1 Hadesarchaea archaeon | reverse complement strand
TCGAGCAAAGGGCCCGAAAATATCTCAAAAGTAAGCCTAAACTTGTAATCGAGAACTTCGCCGACCGCAAGTACGTCATCGTGGCCGCTGCTTCAATCGTCGCGAAGGTCCGCCGAGACCAACGTATAGCCGAGCTGCGAGAGCGTTACGGAGATTTTGGCTCGGGTTACACCTCAGATGCTCGAACTATCTCGTTTCTTGAGCGCTGGGTGCGCGAGCATGGTAAACTGCCGGAGTTCGCCCGGAAATCATGGAAGACGGCACAGCGGATCGAGAGCGAGGCGAAACAGAAAAAGTTAACTTGACCGAAATATCGTTAAAGTTTGATGATGTAAGTTTATTGGGTTTAAGATGCCAAAAAAGGCCAAACTAAAAAAGCGGAAAGTACGGGCCGCAAAAAAAGTCAAGCCCGAGTACATCGACGCAGCGAAATTCGTCGACGATTACATTGGGATGCAGGATTGGCGGGTCAAAGAGAACGCAAATGTCGCTTACTCGTTCTCGTCTCTCTTTCTCCATGCTGCTGGAGAGACGGTTGCGCGCTATGCACTCTCAAAGGTCTACCCACGTGAGATTGCCCGGGCCCATATTGAAGGCGATTTTCACATCCACAACGTGCCGTTTGGAATAGTGGGATACTGTGCCGGTTGGTCCATCAAGGATCTACTTTTGCAGGGTTTCAGTGGTGTGGCGGGGCGAACAGAGTCTTCCCCGGCACGGCACTTCTCCTCAGCCCTCCTCCAAATCTCCAACTTCCTCGGCTCGGTTCAGAACGAGTGGGCGGGGGCGCAGGCGGTGAATTCACTCGATATTTATCTTGCGCCCTTTGTGCGGAAAGATGGGTTGAGTTACAAGCAGGTAAAACAGGCGATGCAGGAGTTCATCTACAACCTCAACATTTCATCGCGCTGGGGTGGACAGACTCCATTCACCAACTTGGCCCTTGAGCTCAAAGTGCCGGAGGACATGAAGGAGCAACCGGTGATTTACGGTGGCAAAGTCCTAGACGAAACCTACGCCGATTTCCAGCCCGAAGCCGACCTCGTCAACCGAGCTTTCCTAGATGTGATGCTTCACGGCGACATGCGTGGGCGGATTTTCACCTTCCCAATCCCAACTTACAACGTGACGAAAGATTTTGAATGGGAATCCGAAATTTCCGACTTGCTCTTCCAAGCGACAGCGAAGTTTGGTATTCCTTACTTCCAAAATTGTATAAAAGGCGGCATTAACCCGCGCGAGGTTAGGGCAATGTGCTGCCGGCTTCAGCTGGATTTGCGTGAACTTCACCGCAGGTACGGCGGCTTCTTCGGCTATGCTGAAAAAACAGGGAGCGTGGGCGTGGTAACAGTAAATATGCCACGGTTAGGTTACTCCTCAAAAGATGAAGACAAATTCTTCGAGCGGCTTGGGAGATTGATGGAACTCGCGAAAGACAGTTTGGAGATAAAGAGGGAGCTTGTTGGAAAAAACATGGAACGTGGGCTGCTACCATTCTCTGCGCGCTACTTGGGCACACTCAAGTTTCACTTTTCGACGATTGGATTGGTTGGCATGCACGAAGCCTGCCGAAACTTCCTCGGGGAGGGTATTGAAACAAAGGGGGGAAAGGAGTTCTCGATTAAAGTGCTAAAGTTCATGCGAAAGAAATTGCTCGAGTTCCAAGAGGAGACAGGCAACATCTACAACTTGGAAGCGACACCGGCCGAGGGAACAAGTCATCGCCTAGCCAGACTCGACAAAAAACACTACCCCAAAATTATCACCTCTGGAAAGAAGGTGCCATATTACACCAACTCAACGAATTTGCCAGTTGGTTACACAAACGATCTTGTCGAGGCCCTTCGCCATCAGGATGACTTGCAAGTGCTCTACAACGGTGGCACGGTCTTCCACAGCTTCTTGGGGGAAGCGGTGAGCAGCGCCGAGGGCTGCAAGGTGCTCGTCCGGAAAATAGCGGAGAACTTCAGGCCGCCATACTACACAATAACTCCCACTTTCAGCATCTGCATGGAACATGGATATTTGCGAGGGGCGCACTTCAAGTGCCCAAGCTGCGGAAAACCTGCCGAAGTCTACTCGCGCATCGTGGGGTACTTCCGCCCCGTCCAAAACTGGCACGTTGGGAAGCAGGAAGAGTTCTACGATCGCATCGAGTACGACGAAAAAGTTAACATGAAGGAGATCTAGTATTTGAAGTTCCGCTTGA
>JAOUPD010000146.1 GCA_029880065.1 Hadesarchaea archaeon | reverse complement strand
CATTTATTTCGCGTGATTTGCTTTAGAATTATCAAGTATAAACTTTTTACCTATAACAAATTTTATGCAATGTTTTAAAAAGTCACAAGACAAAAATATTAATAGTTGTTCAGATGAAAGAGGCCGAATGATACCATGCGTGAGTCAATACTCCTCAAGGGACTGACTAGGTATTACAATGATTTTTTAGCATTGGACAATTTTTCGCTTAGCGTAAAATGGAACGAAGATGTCGCATTACTGGGTCCAAATGGCGCTGGGAAGACCACCGCACTTAAAATCCTTTGCGGGCTACTGCGTCCATCTTCAGGTGAAGCTTATCTCGCAGGTATTAACGTCATGGAGGAGCGAGAGCGGGCAATTTCGAATGTGGGGGCCATTTTGGAAACTCCTGAGTTTTATCCGTTCCTAACCTCAGACGAGACCCTTAGATATGTGGGGCGCCTCAGGGGAATGAGCATACGCATGCTGAACAGCCGCATAGGAGAGGTGCTTAAACTCGTCAGACTCGAGAAATGGTCTAATGTCAAAATAGGAAAGTTCTCTCGAGGAATGAAACAGCGTCTAGCACTCGCGCAAGCCATGCTTCACGACCCGCCGATTCTCATCCTTGACGAACCTTCGCTGGGCCTTGATCCTAGAGGCATGATGGAAACACGGGAGATTCTGAAAGAAGCGCGAAAAAAGAAAACTGTATTCTTCGCTTCACACCTTCTCACCGAGGTCGCACAAATTTGCAAGAAAGTTGCAATAATCGACCATGGAAAACTGCGTACTTATGATGACATTGGCCGCTTGAAGAAAAAATATCGATCTTTCGAGCGAGCTTATCTCAAACTCACGGAGGCGGCCATTTGAGCGAGTTCGAGAAGCTGAAGGTGGTCACGAAATACGAGCTGCTGAAGCAGTTCCGAAGGAAGCGGTTCTACGGGGCATTGGCGATTACAGTTCTCACTATTTTTTTAATCATTGGACTCTACCAAGGGCTGGATCTTCCAAAGCAGATAGGCATCCCAGCGCAGTTCCTAAACCAATGGGGGCCCGAACTCTTCGCGATGTTCGTGACATCGATGGGCGCGCTGGCCATTCTTGCTGCAGTTTTCTTCGCGGGAGACGCCATTGCTTCCGAATTCGAGAGCAAAACGGGATATATTCTGTTCCCAAACCCCGTGAAGCGGACCACCATAGTAGTCGGAAAATACCTAGCCTGTTTCATCGCCACAGCCACAATAATAATCACAGCATATCTGATATCGGTTGGCGCTCTGCTCGTGTTCTATGGACAGGTGCCAGTGGGGATAATAGGTTCGTTAGCTCTCATGCTGATGCTGGCATGCGCAATAATCAGCCTGGCATTCGCTTTCAGTTCCATACTGAAAGGGGGCATGGGGGCGACGATAGCTACGCTCCTGACCTTCATGGTGGTTTTCACGATCATTTCAAGTAGTCTGTCCTACGCTGGCTATGATCCTTGGTTCATGCCCGATCGAGCGGGGGATGCGGTCGCCTCCACCTACGGGTTACCCCTCGAGCAGTTGATAGGGGGATTTGGATTTGGCGGACCGATGATGGGGGGGATGATGCGAGCTAGCCAAGACCCCACCCTGAGTTTCTTTGTGTTGTTGGCGTACGCGGTTGTTCTGTTTGGGATAAGCATCTTGGTGACGAAGCGTAGAGAAATGATCTGAGCCGCAAAACCTTTTGGTCTGACGTTAAACTGTTTTTGGTCATTATGCCAAGAAATCTGCGCGAGGCTTTGAGAGGACAAATGCCGGACGAGGAACTAAAACAGGTCAGGGCCTTTGATATAGTGGGGGACATCGCGGTAGTCAAGATTCCCGAAAAACTACTTCCAAAGAAACAGCTGATCGGTCAAGCGCTGATGCAAGTTCACCACCACGTGCGGACAGTCCTCAACCAGACCACCCCTGTACGAGGAGAGTTTCGAACGCGAAAGCTCGAGGTGATAGCCGGTGCGCCCCGAACCGAGACCACGCATCGAGAGGGCGGTTGCAGCTTCAAGGTCGATCTCGCGAAAGTTTACTTCTCGCCCAGGCTGGCCACCGAGCGTCTTCGCGTGACCAATCTGATTAAACCGGGTGAGGTTGTGGTAAATTTGTTTGCGGGGGTTGGGTGTTACTCTGTACTCATCGCCAAGCACAGTGAGGCGATTAAGATTTACTCGATTGACAAGAACTCGGCGGCCGTCAATTACATGC
>JAOUPD010000043.1 GCA_029880065.1 Hadesarchaea archaeon | reverse complement strand
CGCGGCGATAGCGGCGCTCCTGAATGTAAAGCTGCCCGAGGACGAGGCGTGGACGCTGTCCGAGTTTCCGCTCCAGAAAAAGCCCGTGGCGGTGACCGTGGCGAAAATCAACGGCAAGCTGATGGTCGACCCGTGTCTGGACGAGGAAAGTGTGATGGACGCGCGAATAACCATGGCGACGATCGAGGACGGCAGCATATGTGCGATGCAGAAGGGTGGCATCGGGTACTTCTCGCGGGAGGAGCTAGAGCAGGCCTACGAGCTGGCCCGGGCGAAGGCAGCAGAGCTTAGAGCAAAATTGGGGTGAACGTGTGCCTCGTACGAAGAAGATAGGTTCCGCGGGCAAGTTCGGTCCGCGCTATGGGACAAAGATTCGAAAGCTCGCCCTAGCGGTGGATAAAAAGCTTCAACAGCGCTACAAATGTCCGAGCTGCGGGGCGGTAAAGGTCAAACGCATTGGTACTTCGATTTGGCAGTGCGGACGTTGTGGAGTGAAGTTTGCTGGCGCGGCGTACTCACTCTCAGCTCTGGCGTCCCTCGCCGAAATGAAAGCCCCTGGCGGAGTGGAGGAGAGTTAAGTGTTGAAGTGCAGCAACTGCGGAACGATAATTGAGAAGCTCCCCGAAGGGCGCGTGCGATGTCCTCACTGTGGGTCCCGCATGCTGTACAAACCTCGCCAAGAGGTTGTCCGTAAAATCAAGGCGAGGTAAATGCTCATCTCCACTTCGAGGAGACCAACACACCGTACGAGAATTTTATGCCGGGAACTCGCGCGAGTTCTCCCAGATGCGACATATGTGCCGCGTGGGGCGAAAACAATAAACAAACTAGCCTCACTTGCAGGTTCACTCGGTCACAATCGTGTGATGATTGTAAGCAGTCTCGGTGAGCTACCAATAGAATTACGATTTTTGGCCGTGACTAATGGCTGGCGATGGCTTGATGTGTGGGTCGAGCTAGGTGAGGTCAAGCTCCAGCGAGATTTCGGGCAGAAGATCAAGCTAGAGAGGGTGAGGGTTTATGCCGAAGGACAAAAGGCGCAGAATCTTGCAAATTTTCTTGGTGAGTTATTGGGCCTACCCATATCAAGTGAACTGCCAAATACCGGTGCGGTTGTCGTGATAACTTCCGACAACCAGCTTAAGCTCCAGTTCCAGCTAAGACCGAACTCCGAGGCAGTCGGGCCGGTGCTCCAAATCACGAGTTTCGGGGGATCACATGGTAAAGGCGAAACAAGCTAGCGCAACGGTCGAGTTCACCTTCCGAACCGCGCGCGAAGCGGGAGCAGTACAACAGGCGCTCAAGCCCGAGGAAGCGTTGCCAGCTTCGACGCGATGTAGGACGAGCATCCGACGCAGGAAAAACGTTTTATGCCTGCGGGTAGATGCAGAAGATACAGCAGCCTTGCGTGCGGCGTTAAATTCGTTCCTTCGATGGGCAATCGTCGCGCGCGATATGATCGAACCGAGGAGAAAATAAATGGAAAAGCTATCACCTCAGCTGCGCCATCAGCTCGCGCAGTTCCAGCAGGCTCAGCAGCAGGCTCAGGCGTTGATGTCACAGAAGCAACAGCTCGAACTGATCATGCGGGAAACCGAGCGGGCCCTTGAGGAACTCGATAAACTCCAAGAGGGTGCCGCAGTCTACAAGAGCGTGGGAACTATCTTAGTCAAATCAGAGCGGGAAGAACTTAAAAAAAGTTTGAGCGAGCATAAAGAGACTCTCGACCTGCGAATTAAAACACTCGAGCGCCAGGAGGAACGGGTCGTCCAGCGCCTGCGCGAGATGCGCGAGAAGCTCGAGGGGGCGCTCAAGGGCAAGCAGCTTGGCGAAGAAGCGGCATAGCTCGAGCTGAAATCATGAAAGAGCTAGCTAACTTTTTAGCGGGAGCTGCTAGGCGCGGGCAGCGAATTTTAGTGCTTTGCCACCACAACGCCGACCTAGACGCCACCACCAGCGCAATAGTGCTTGTCGAAGCTCTCAAGCACTTGGGCGCGCAGGCTCAGGCTGGGGCTTCAGAGGATATCAGCCTTATCTCCCAAAACGTTTTGAAAACTTTCGGGCGGGAAATTATGATAAATCCCCCGCTTGATGTAGACCTCGCTGTGCTAGTCGACACTTCAAGCTTGGAACATCTTGGTAAGCTTGGGGAGCAATTGAGGAAGGGATTACCTAAGCTGGTGGTGATTGATCACCATCGTCCGGTCGAGGCAATGAAGCAACTGACGACCTTGTACTTTGTTCGGGAAGAGTTTACCTCGGAGGCCGAAATCATTCTGCGGCTCATCAAGGAGCTGGGGGTGAAGCTTACCTCTGAGCAGGCTTCTTTGTTGCTCGCCGGCATCATCAGCGACACCGGACACTTCAGGTTCGCGAAGGATGAAACATTTGAGGCGGTGCATCAGCTCCTCGAGGCAGGGGGCGATTACGCGCGCGTGAATGAGAGTCTCAATTTATCCGAGGATTACTCTAAACGCATCGCGATGTTGAAAGCCGCTGCGCGCTCGAAACTATGCCGGATTCATAAACGCTTGGTGGCATTTTCTGAGCTGGGCTCCTTTGAGGGGGACGCGGCCGGGATGCTGGTGCGAATTGGGGCAGATGTGGCGTTCGTGGGCTCGGAAGAAAAAGGAGAAGTGAGGGTTAGCGGGCGAGCGCGCCAGAAGACCTTGAAGCTAACAGGGCTTCACTTGGGCGAACTCATGGAAGAGATGGGGAAACGGTTCGAGGGAAGTGGAGGAGGTCATGCGGGTGCAGCGAGCATGCATGGCAAAGGGAAGCTTGAGGAAGTCAAAAAATATCTGTTCGGGTTCCTGCAGCGGAAATTAAAGTCGAAAAAATAACAGTGGTTCGATGGCAGTTTCGGCTGAAGAGTTATCGGAGTTAGAATTGGCTGGGTATCGTTTCGTGGGGGAGCACAAACACAGTGCAGTTAAAGTCTGCCATTGGACCCGGAAGAGCCTGCTCAACCGCGGGGTTTGCTATAAAGAACGGTTTTATGGACGAGACCTTGGCATCCGGAGCCATCGATGTCTCCAGCTCGCCCCCAGCTTACCTTTCTGCGACCACCGTTGCGTTTACTGCTGGAGGAATACCGACGTGACGACTCCGAGCTGGGTAGGCGAGGTCGATGAGCCAGCAGGTATTTTGAATGGGGCAATTTCAGCGCAGAGAAAGCTGCTCAGCGGGTTCGGTGGCAATCCTAATGCGGACAAAAAGAAGTTCAAGGAAGCTCAGGAACCAAAACACTGTGCGATCTCGTTAGCTGGGGAGCCGACTTTTTATCCAAATCTCAGCGAGTTAATCGAGGAGTGCGGTAGGAGGGGGATGACTAGTTTTTTGGTCACAAATGGCATGCACCCAGAAGTTTTGGAGCATATCGTCGAACCCACGCAGCTTTATATCTCCGTCGTCGCCCCAGATTCCGAAACTTACAAGGTTGTCTGCCGACCAACTGTTCCCGACGGCTGGAAGCGGTTGAACCAGAGCTTAGAACTCATGTCGTGTTTAAAGTGCAGGAAGGCAATCCGGCTAACTTTAGTTAAAGGGCTCAACCTCAAGAAACCTGAAGAATATGCAAAAATAATCGAGAAAGCTGGGGCAGATTTCATAGAGGCTAAGGCCTATATGTTCGTCGGGTTCTCTCGAAGGAGATTGGTGATGGAAAACATGCCCCTGTCCGATGAGGTAAATGGGTTCGCCAGAGAGTTAGCTAGGGAGACCGGTTACTCTATCGCAGAAGAGTCTAGGCCAAGTCGGGTGGTACTGTTAAAAAAGGCATGAGCGGTGGGTTCTTCTTATCATGTCGCAGATTTTTAAGAAGAATTACCATGCAGGGCCTTTATGCTTTTCTTCTTCCCACCGCTTTCTAACCGTTTCAGCGTATCGGTTGTAGTTTTCAATGATGTTCTCCCAGATACCCTCTCCAGTCCATTCTTGTTTCATATTTTCCCACCGATTTCTCCATGTGTACCACTGGGTTGCGAACTCGGGCTCCCACTCTTCAGCGTTTTCTAGGATTCTTTCAGCGTTGCCAAGGTGAATTTTTGCGGCGTGGATCAGGGCAAGCGCTCTTCTAATCTTTCCTTCCTCGTAGGCAGCCACCGCTTTGTCTTTAAGGCCAATAGCCACTTCAACCAATCGTTCCGCTGCGTGTTTGCCGTGGGCATTTTCTGGGGCACCCTCTAGCATTATTTGGACTTCGGCCAGCAAATTATCGAACTCTTCCAGCTTATTCTCGAATGCCTCGCTTAGATCTGGGAGATTTTCTGCACTTATGTCGACCTCAACGTTCACCGTGATGTCTACATCGACGAGCACATTATCGATGTCGAAATACACGTCCACATCCATCGGTTTGTGGATTTGCGCGCGATACCTATTCGCGATGTTCTCCATTATTTCCCTGATCAGCCGCAAACGTGCCCGTATTTGTGTGCGTAGCTCAAGCCTGTCCCAGTTTTCTTCGAAGTTTTCACACTCTCGGATGCAGTTTTCAAGCCACTCAGCTTCGGGCGTGTTTTCAAGCTCTTGCCTGAGCTGCTGGCATAGTTCTTTGCACAACCTTAGCTGCACCATGCCAATTTCAGGCATTTGCTCTTGCATCCATTGCACTATCTCTCGTTTTGTTTCAACATCTCCCGGAACAACATCGCGCATTTTCTCCACGAATTCTTCGAGTATGCTCTTATGAGCTAGGCCCTTTCCGCGATTTACTAAACTGACATACTCTCCCCAGCGTTCTTTCATTTGATCCTCGCCGCCGACCATACGAATTTGCTCGCCTAGGCGCTCAAGCCCGTAGAACGGTGAGTCGGGGTCGACATCCGCAGCGTCCACTATCACAGGAGTTGCCACCCCTGCGCCAATTGATGCGGCAACGATTATCACTGCTGTTATCGCCGCGACGCCCTTTTGTTCAGGTCCAAACATTTTTTCTCTCCTTTTTCATTCGGGTTTAGCTCCCCGCACGGCCCCTATAGCGCGCGCGGTTCATTGATTTGTATGAGATTTTGGGAGAAGGGGTATTTACCAAATCTCGGAAGACCGTCCAATTCTAATTCAGTTCTGGACCTAGCGGCTGATTTGTAATTAAAAAACAGTTATTTTTCCTCCTTATCGTTCAAATAAACCTAATAGCACCTATTTTTGGTTTTGAACCCATTTGCTTCCAAAAATTTATACGGCTGCAGTGCTCAAAAATTATGGTCAAACGATGACGCTTAGGGAAGCATTTGGCATAGTTGCGTTGGTCGTGGTGCTCCAACTTTGCTTGGGCGTGCTGATTTACATGATAGCACCGACTCCAGGCTTGGAACTATACTCGATTGCCATCGCGGTCGCAGTAATGGTGGCCGTCGCTGGATCAATTGCAGCGGTGCTAGTTTTCTTCTTCAAACGCTACGCTTCCGAGCGTACCATGCGAGTGGCGTTGATGACCTTGACCCAGGACGAGCGTCTCGTCTTTGAGGCCATCTTGCGCGCGGGAGAAGCCCGTCAAGACAAGCTCAGGCGCGAGCTCGACATGTCCAAGTCCAAGCTAAGCGCCCTCGTAAACAACCTCGAACGGAAGCACGCGATAACGAAGACGCGTTATTTTAAGACGAATATTTTGAAGGTGAGCAAGGAGTTCAGCGGGCGGTAGACAAGGCTGGACTCTTCTCCTAAGTGACTAAGATTTCGTCTGTTGCTGGTTATTTACTTCGTCCCTTTGCGTAAGCCTTGAATAGGCCTGCCGCCTAGGTAGATAGGGATAAACTTGATGGAAATGCTCCAACGGATGCGCAAGCACTTCGACGCCCAAGAGGAGCTTCGTGAGAAGGTGCTGGATGTCTCGCGAGAGGTTATCCGGCTCTCCGCCCGGGCTATAGCCGCGACTCATCGGGAGGATCAATCTAGCGCTGACGAGTTCTTGGCAAAGGCTCGCGATACACTTGCGACTCTTGCGGAAGCGGTGAAGGCTGAGCCTAACCTAGCTAATTCTGGCATCATCCTCGCGGCTTACCAGGAGTATGGTGAAGCCACGTTAGTTCGGGCACTAATCCGTGATGGAAAACTGTTGACGCCCGAAGAGCTTAACATCCCCTATAAATCTTACCTCGCAGCTCTCGCGGATACTGTGGGTGAGCTCCGACGGCACGCGCTCGACTTGATAAGGGCTGATAAAGTCGGGCGGGCAGAGCAAGCGCTCAAGCTCATGGAGGAAATATTTGAGCTGCTGATGGAGTTCGATTACCCGGATGCTATTTTGCCCGGAATGAAGCGGAAGCAAGACATGGTTCGGCGAGTGATTGAGCACACGCGGGGGGATCTCACGATTGCCATCAGGCAGCGAAGGCTTGAACGTACTCTTGAGCGGGCCGAGCGAGGAAGTAGTGAATGACGAAATTCAACATACGAAAGCTAAGAGCGAGCGCGAAGAAAGATTACGAGAGCGCTTGGCTTGAAAGCGCCAAATTGGTGGAGAAAAGGGGGAAACTTTTTTCACTCAAGGATAAAACCAAGCCCCATCCCTTGTTCGAACTAATCGGGCGTGCACGTAGCGCCTTACTTGAGCTTGGCTTCGCTGAAACAGTTGTGCCAATGATTGTGGACAAGAAGGAAATTTATGCTCAGTATGGACCTGAAGCGCCTGTCATCCTTGATCGAATTTTCTTCCTTGCGGGGCTGGAGCGCCCGGACATAGGCATCAGCCACAAGAAAATCCAAGAAATCCGAGAGCTGATATCGGACTTTAAGGAGGTTGAGAAGCTTCAAGGGATCTTCAGGCGGTACAAACGGGGAAAGATAGTGGCGGACGACTTGGTCGAGGTCATGGTGAAAGAGCTAGGCATACGCGAGGAGCAGGCAACCGGGCTACTTGCGCTTTTTGGGGAATTTAGGGAGCTGAAGCCCGTGCCGATGGACCTAACATTACGATCACACACCACGGCGGGTTGGTTTTTGGTTTTACGCGAGCTACAGCGACGCGAATCGCTGCCGCTCCAGCTATTCTCAATCGGTCCAAAGTTCAGGCGGGAGCAGAGGCTCGACCCGACGCATCTCTATGAGTCTTGGACAGCCTCGGTGGTCATCGCTGCTGAAAAGATAAGCCTTGAGGATGGAGAACGAATAACCCGAAAAATATTGGACAAGCTGGGATTCGCGGAGGTGAAGTTCTCGATAAAAACTGCGACTTCGAAGTACTATGCACCACAAATGGAGTTCGAGATTTTCGTCAAACACCCCAAGACAGGCGAGTTCATAGAGGTGGGCGATGCGGGATTTTACAGCCCAGTCGCGCTCAGCAATTATGATATTGATTTTCCTGTCTTCAACCTCGGCATAGGGCTCGAGCGTGTGCTAATGATTCAAACGGGTGAGACCGACATACGCGTTTTGATGTACCCATATCTCTACAAAGCCGCTGAATTCTCAGACAAGGAGATGACGGGCATGATAAAGTGCGAGCGCGAACCGGAAACCGAGACTGGCCGGGCGATAGCCGCAGCAATTGTCAAAGCAGCGCAGCAAAACGCTGACGAGCCGAGCCCATGCGAGTTCAAGGCATTTGAAGGTAAGCTTGGGGGCAAGCGAGTCATCGTGAGAGTGGTAGAACCCGAGCTCGGCACGAAGCTCATCGGGCCAGCGGGCTTCAACGAGATTTACGTTTATGAAGGCAACGTCGTAGGTGTGCCACCCAAGGGTTGGGAAAAAGATGAATTTTTGAATTCTGTGCGGGAGAAAGGGGTCTCAACCGGCATCAGCTACATCATCGCTTTCGCGGCCCTCGCGGCGCAGGAAATCGAGCGAGCTGCAAAGAGTGGTAAGAAGCAGGTAAAGGTGCGCGTTCGGGCTGCAAAATTGCCGAGCGACATCAACTTGGTGATTGACGAGGCAGCACAACGCTACATAACCGCAAACAAGAAGCGGATTGATGTTAGAGGACCAGTTTTCACCACGGTGGTCGCGGAGTTCGGATAACTACCCGAAGATATCTCTGGTCTTTTTTATCCCCTTTCGAGCTGCCTCCAGCGGATGTTTTGGTTTCCAGAGTTCGGCTATCAGCAGCCCATCATAGTTTATCGCCCGCAAGGTGTCGGCTGCGGGTTTGAAGTCGATATCGCCATCACCCGGCGGCAGGTGATCATCTTCCATGCCGTAATTGTCATGCACATGCACATGGACCAGATGTTCGCGGAGGGCCTCAATAGATCTGGCAATCGCAGCTCCGGTGCCCTTCCTCCCGGCTCTTCGCTCGGCCAGATGCGCGTGCCCGATGTCGAAAGTTATTTTGACCCCTCCTAGTCCGGCCACAAATTTTCTGAGTTCCTCAACGTTCGATGGGTAGAAAATTGGTTGCCCCGCAGCGTTTTCGAGCGTCAAAGTCACGCCCCGCTCTTCCGCGTAGGGGATGCATTTATTGATAAATTCTCGGTATCGCCTTTTTGTCCCCTCGAGGAATCTTATTGCATTGGGGATAGGGCACCTCCCGAAATGAACTACCACGATTTCTCCGTCGAAAGCGCGGCAGGCATCGATGCTTCGCCGCGTCTGCTCCAGCGTCAGCTCCCAGAGCTTGCGGTAATGACTGGCTGGATTTAAATCCCAGAAGCTCGCGTGAACTGAAACCTCAAGCCCAAGAGCGTCTAGGAGTTCCTTTATGCCAGAAAGTTTGCGGTGGTCGTAGTCGGGCGGGAAGTGGGGAACATCATAAACTATTTCAACACATTCGACACCAAGTTTAGCGCTCGCACGAATCGCTTCCTCAATCGAAGCGTTGACGAAAGGCAGGCTCGAAAGGCCCAGTTTCATGATATCACCTATGCACATGGGTTTACTCAAATTTAAAGTTTGGAT
>JAOUPD010000145.1 GCA_029880065.1 Hadesarchaea archaeon | reverse complement strand
GCCCAACCAAGCGTGTCGCGCCCCCAGCGCAGGTATGCCGCCCTCGTCTTGCTCACGCGCTCAACCACCTCCGCCAAGTCCGGATCATCTGGATGGGTGCGAGCGTACTCGGCTGTCGCGAACCATTGGAGGCCCTCATACCTGTCCCAGTCGTCCTTGCTGCTCACGATGGTGTGAACGAGCTCCGTTCCTCGCTGCTCTCCGGCTTCTGCATTCGAGGAGTGGCTCCCGAAGTCCTCTCGCGCGCACCCGGATGCCTCTAGGTAATCCCCTGACGGCTCCTGCTGCCAGTATGGCTCTCCCACGATCACCCAGCCGCCGGGCCTCACCATGCTGATCAGAGCTTCGAGAGTATTAGCATGCCCCCCGAAGACCCAACTGGCACCGATACATGACGCCAGATCTAAGCTGTGCGGCTCGTCTGGCTTGAAATCCGCACCATTCATCTGAGTGAAGGTGATGCCAGCACTCGGTGCCCGCGCCTTGAGCCTTCTCTCTGCATCGGCGATGAAGAAAGGAGAAATGTCGATGCCCATGCCACGAGCGCCATAGGCTTCCGCCAAGCGAATCAGGAACTCCCCCTTACCACACGCAATGTCAACCACCTGCGCGTTAGTCGGGAGGCGCAGAAGTTCCACCAGACGCGTCAGTTTTTCCTCGCTCGTGGGATTGCATACCACATGTTCACGGTGAGTGATGTCGTAGAACTTCCATGTGTCCATGATTCTCAATCCTTCGACGGCCTAACGCTCCGCATCAGCGGCAAATCACGAGCTTAGCAAGTGGTTTGTCCGTCTGCATGCGCTTGTTATGTGGCGTTGCTCCAATAAGTATTGCCGAGCTTTTATGATGTCTTTCTACTTTTGTTTCTGATTGAAGATAACCATTTCTTAGCCAGCACCTGAACAAAAATTGTTGCTTCGTTAATAGTCATTGGACAGTCTGACTTGGGTTTATCTTCATACGCATGACGTGCCAGATCTCCGGAAACGACGGGATTATGGACAGCATCACAAAACCGAGTAAATTCGTTTTCCGAAATTTGGAATTGATGTTGGAATTCTTTTCTATTGGAAGGATGGCCCTCCATAATTTCATAAATTTTATAAAGTGTTTCTCCAGTCTGGTTTTTTGCCGAGAGAAGTTCCAATACCTTCGACGCTCTCGGCTCTAGAAATACTGGTTCTAATCTTTCTCTTTGTGCTTCAAGCTTCGATTTGTATTCCTGTTCCGCACGTTTATCCTCCCACTCTTTTAACTCCTCAGGCGACAAGTTAGATGGAGGCGATAAAGTTAAAGTGGCCGACCCAAATGTCGCCTTTAAGTAAATTGGCTCTGGCTCTAAGAACATATGACGTTTTCGTTCAGCAGTTGAATAGTCTATAACGGAGCCCAAAACAAATTCAGGGTCTATAGACGCGGGCCCCGTAAACGCCGCGCGTATTTTTTTGGCCTCGGCCCAAACTTCAGCCGCAGTTTCGAAATCATCAAAATAAGGCGAATACATGGCTTCAAAGTCTACTCCGTCGACAAGCTCGAAACCTAAACCATTAAGCAAATCAATTAGATTTCGATGTCCTAGTCCGGTTTTTTTAATTTCTACAGCCCATTTCATTTGCTTGAAATTCGCCTCGGTCTGAGTTCTTTACGAAGCACTTCGTGACGTTTTCCCAGCCACATAACATTACATATTGAACCGACTACGCTTTTTCCACGGGACACTGTTAACATCAATTCTACTGGATTGAGAAAAATAATCAAGAATATTGATTTGCCCTTATTTTTTGAGTAGTTAGGGACGATATAGAAAGAGAGGACGGTATTTCTATGAGTTTCTCCAACGTGGTACGGAGGGCCAAAAGTCTTCTTTTTGTACGATATAGCAATATTATATCGATTCAGAATAATCTCTCCGGTGTATTATTTCAGAACAAGTCTTTGATTGAGCGAGGAATTTCTATCTGTGCTGGTTCTTTTTGCTAGGCAACTGATCCTAACTGAAATACGGTGATTCGCCCTTCTCGGACTTGGTCAAGAATTCTAACACAAATCGATATAATAGCCGGTTGAGGCGGGGTATCTACTTCATCTTGAAATCTTGAGATCGAGGGTAAAGATCACAGACATCTAATGGATATGATAGCCGAGACAGGGTCCTGTTCGATCAAATGATTTCAAGGGGTTAGGCGATTCAGCCTAATCCCTTTTTAGTTTTGGACGGAGATAGGGTGC
>JAOUPD010000042.1 GCA_029880065.1 Hadesarchaea archaeon | reverse complement strand
CACTTTTGGACTGTAGAGGATTTATACCAACTCAACTCAAATTCATTTTGGGGCCCGTGGTCTAGTGGTTATGACGTCGCCTTGACATGGCGAAGTTCCCGAGTTCGAATCTCGGCGGGCCCACCACCTTTTTTGCTTGTAGAACGAGTTGTTCCTGATGAAGCTCGTCCTCGCTTCTGCCGAAGACCCGGCCGCCAAAAATATCGCCATGCAGATGCTGAAGGATTACGACTTTAAGAAATCACCGAGCCTGACGAACGCATATGTGTATGGGAATGTTACACTAATGGTAATCTCTGGTGAGGTGACCCAAATCACCGAGCTACCTATAGATGCGGAAGAAGTCATCGTTGCCTCTCGACATGCAAGCGAGTCAGGTACCCCTACGCTTACCGTACATGTGCCTGGTGAGGTTGAGAAGATGAGACTCGCAGAAGCCTCCCCGTCAACTGTAAAAACCGCCCTCAGAACTCTCGTGGAGATGCGCGACAAGTTTGGGCTGATCTACGATGTCTCTCTCGAGGCCACCCACCACGGTCCAACGCGGATTGATGTCCCGGTGACGTTCGTGGAGATCGGTAGTTCATCCAAGCAGTGGCACGACAAAAAAGCCGGGGCAGCTGTTGCCCACGCGATCATGGTTGCAGCGACCTTACCGATGAAATGTCGCCATGCTATAGGACTCGGCGGACCTCACTATGCCCCCCACCACACCAATGTGGCCCTGTTCACCGACATTGGGGTGGGGCACGTTCTCCCAAAATACGTGAACATCGATGAAATGCTGATTGAGCGAGCGTTCGTTCGTACCCGAGGAGGCGTAGAACTGTTGGCACTTGACTGGAAGGGCATGAACAGTGAACAACGTCAGATTTCCCAGCGGGTCGCTGACAGGCTGGGCATTCAAGTGGTACGCACGCGGAAAATCCTGTGGGGCAAAGGTTTAAATTAACTCGGGAGAAATTGGCCAAGCAGATAGCAAGAGGGATTTAATTGCAGAAGACTGAATCTGCTGTGTTCTCTCCCGAGACGGGGTTTGAACTTACGAAGCCGGGAATTTCAACCGCTAGAGCTAAGGTGCCCAAGGCGGTTCCTATGGTTACTAACGAGGAGCTCGAACGGGCTTTGCAGGATGCACGAGCCCGAATTGCCGTCGTCGGCTGCGGCGGCGCGGGATGCAACACTCTCTCTCGCATGATGGGAGTTGGCATCGAAGGCGTCGACACGATAGCCCTCAACACCGATGCTCAAGACTTGCTCTACACGGCCGCCGACCGAAAAATCCTCATAGGGCAAGACGTAACGGGTGGCCTCGGAGCCGGCAATGACCCGAATAAGGGAGAGGCTGCCGCGAGAGAGGACGAAGCGATTGTGAAGGATCACATCTACGGTGTCGACATGGTCTTCGTGACCTGCGGCTTAGGCGGGGGTACTGGAACTGGTGCGGCACCCGTCGTGGGCGAGATTGCGAAAAAACTCGGGGCGTTAACTATCGGTGTCGTGACCCTGCCCTTCTCCGTCGAGGGGACACGCCGGAGGTTGAACGCCGAGCAGGGGCTCGTGCGCCTTCGGGAAGTCGTAGACACTGTGGTCGTGATCCCTAACGACAAGTTGCTCCAGCTTGCGCCAGACATTCCCATTGGGGCGGCATTTAAAGTAGCTGATCAACTCCTGATGGACGCGATCAAAGGAATAACGGAGATGATTACGAAGCCCGGGCTCATCAACCTCGACTTCGCTGATGTGCGCACGGTGCTACAGAACGGCGGGGTAGCGATGCTAGGTATAGGTGAATCCGACACCGACAACCGCGCCAAGGAGGCTGTCGAGGAAGCACTGAACAGCCCGCTTCTAGATGTCGACACCACTGGGGCAAGGGGAGTGCTCGTGAACGTGGTTGGGAGCCCAGACATGACGCTCGAGGAGGCAGAGCGAATCATTTCTCACATCTCCGAGACCCTAGACCCCGAAGCCCAAGTCATCTGGGGCGCGCAAATCTCCGAGGACATGAAAAACTCGGTGCGGGTCATGGTAGTGCTCTCTGGAGTCCATTCACCCTACGCGCTTGGTCCAGGTGAGCAGCCCCCACGAGAGGGCGAGCCCGTCGACCTCGGACTGGAGTCCTTGTAGATGCGGAAGTTCCTCTCTAACTGTAAGCGCGTGCTGCGGATAGCGCGGAAGCCAGATAGAAGCGAATACTTGCAAGTAGCGAAAATCACCGGGATAGGGATCATGCTCATTGGTTTCATAGGGTTCTTGATAATGCTCGTCGGAGTTTTTTTTGGTGCGACACCAGCCACGTAAGGTGATTAAATGGAGGAAATCCAGAAACCAGCCGTATTCGCAGTCCGCTCAACCATAGGTCAGGAGAAGAACACATCGGATATGATTGTGACGCGTGCGAAAAATTTTAACTTACCAATTAAGGCCGTGCTCTCGCCTCCAGGAATAAGGGGCTATGTGTTTGTCGAGGCCACCGGCAAATCTGCTGTAGATCAGGTGCGGGTCGGAATCAAGCACGCGAAGGGCGTCATTCCAGGGGAAATCCCTATGGACGAGATCGAGCGTTTCCTCGAGCCGAAGCTAGCCGTCGTGGGCATGGAGGTCGGGGACATCGTCGAGCACACCTCAGGTCCTTTCCGAGGAGAGCGGGCGCGAATAATCCGGATTGACGAGGGGAGGGAGGAGGTAACCGTCGAGCTCTTCGAGGCAACCGTTCCAATTCCTGTCACAGTTCGAGGTGATTTTGTGAAAGTAATCCAGAAGAAGGAGAAAGGGGAGGAGGCTAAATGAAGGCAAGCGATGTAAAGCCTGGAATGCGAAGCATGGACCTAGATTTGAAAATCGTCGAAATCGAAGATTCGCGCCCGTACGTCAGCCGGGCTGGACGAGAGGGCAAGGTGACCACCGCGATCGGGGAGGACGACTCTGGGCGAATCAAAATCTCGCTCTGGGACAAAGATATCGATCGTGTCAAGGTCGGCTGTACGGTTCGGATCCGCAACGGATATGCGAGGCTCTTCCGCGATGAAGTCCATGTTAGCTCGGGCATGTACGGAAAACTTGAAGTCGCCGAATAGTCAGCTGCACCACAGCTTTTTTTACCGCGTGGAGCCTACTTTTGAGGGAATCATGCCTATCGTTCAGGTGAGGCGATTGCGATGAAATCGAGAGTCAAGGTGTTAGTCGAAGGCGGGAAAGTCAGTCCCGGTCCACCGCTAGGTCCAGCCCTAGGTCCGCTCGGCATCAACATCGGGCAGGTGGTAGCGAAGATAAATGAGAAGACGTCAACTTTCGAGGGTATGAAGGTCCCCGTGAGCGTAATCGTAGACAAGAAGACAAAACAATTTGAGATCGAAGTCGGCTCACCACCTATCGCCGCACTGATTAAAAAGAAATTGGGTCTAGAGAAGGGGGCCAAAACTTCTGGCACGGAAGTCGTCGGAAATCTCGCCCTCACTCAAGCGGTCGAAATCGCGAAGCTGAAACTTGAGGGCACGCTGGCAAAGGGGCTGAAGGCTGCAGTCAAGGAGGTTCTCGGGACGTGTGTGAGCGCTGGTGTGACAGTTGAAGGCAAGGATGCTCGTGAGGTACAACGCGAGCTGGACGAAGGAAAACACGACGAGGTGCTGAAATAATGCCAGTTTCAAGTGAAAACTTGCTCAAGGCAATAAAGCTGATGCGGGAAAACAGCAGTCAGCGAAAATTTGTGCAGGGTATCGACCTATCGATTAATTTGAGGGACATCGATCCTAAGAAGCCAGAGGGGCGCATCGACCTAGACGTTGCCCTTCCCCACGAAGTCGGCAAGCCGTACAAGGTCGGCGTCTTCGGGGAGGGGGAGTTTGTGCGTAAGGCACGTGATGCTGGCGCAGACCTTGTGCTTGGACGCACGGACATCGAAACTCTCAAGCAGGATCGAAAGCAGGCAAAAAAGCTAGCCGATGAATTTCAATTTTTCCTAGCTCAAGCCGATTTTATGGTCATGATAGGAAAAGCCCTCGGACCTGTGTTGGGCCCGAGAGGGAAAATGCCTAAACCGATTCCACCCACGGTCGATCCGAAGCCACTCATTGATCGCCTCAAGAAAACCCTGAAGGTGCGAACGAAGGACCAGCCGACCTTGCATGCTCACATCGGCGTTGAAAACATGAGCGATGAGGAACTCGTGGCGAATGCGCGGGCGGTGCTTGATGCAGTCGAACACAAGTTGGAGGGCCTCAGCAAAGTGCGCTCGATCCACCTTAAGGCAACGATGGGGAAACCAGTTAGGGTTGAGGTGTAATGAATGGTGATGAAAGCTGAAAAGGTTGCGCCTTGGAAGCAGGAAGTCGTCGGCGAGCTCATCGAGAAGCTAGAGCGCTACCCGGTGGTTGGGATACTCGACATAGCGGATCTCCCAGCCGCGCAGTTCCAGCAAATGCGCCAGAAGTTGAGGGAACAGGCCGAGATTATCGTCTCCAAAAACACTCTGTTGAAGCTCTCGCTCGATCGGGCGGCTGAGCGAAAAGATCCCAAGCTCCAAGAGCTCATCGATCACTTGCAAGGACCAACAGCGCTTATCCTTGCGCGCGTGGGCCCGTTCAAGCTTAGCAAGATTCTTCGCGAGAACAAGACCAGCGCCCCCGCGAAGCCCGGATCGAAGTCACCAAAAGATATTGTAATTCCTGCCGGAGAAACTGGTTTCGCCCCGGGGCCCGTAGTCGGGGAGCTCCAGCGCGTAGGGATCAAGGCGAGAATCCAAGCGGGAAAGATCGTCATCCTTGAGGATTGCCCGCTTTTGAAAGAGGGAGATTTAATATCTAAGGAGGTCGCCGATGCGCTTGCAAAGTTCGGCATCCACCCGCTTGAGCTTGGGCTGAAGCTCCGGGCCGTCTACGAGGCCGGCATGATATTCTCGGGTGAGGTGCTCGAGTTCGACGAGACAAAAGCCATCGGACAACTCCAGCTCGCTTGCGTCAGCGCGGTGAACCTTGCGATAAACTCGGACTACCCAACCAGCATTACAATTGGCCTAATGATCACGAAAGCGGGCGCCGCTGCGCGCAACTTAGCGCTGAATGTGTGCTTGCCCATCTCGGAAGTCATGCCGACGCTGTTGACTAGAGCTTATGCTGAAATGATTGGTCTAGCGGCATCCGTTCACTCTAAAGATGAAAAAGCGCTCGACGAGGAGCTTAGGGGCATGTTTACAACCGCTCCAGCGCCCGAGGCAAAGTCCGAGGAGAAGCCCAAACCTGTGGATAAAAAAGACTAACTTAACCACTGTATGGGCGAGTACTTTTCACCCTTTAAGATTTATATTGGAGTATTCACAAGAACGAAGGGGATTAACATGGAATATGTGCATGCAGCTCTTTTGCTGCACTCGGCTGGCAAGAAGGTGGACGAGGCTGGCCTATTGAACATCCTCAAAGCAGCGGGAGCTCAGGTGGACGAGGCTAGAGTGAAGGCCTTGGTCGCGGCGCTTGAAGGAGTGAATATAGAAGAGGCGATTAAGAGCGCGGCAGTTCCTGCGGTAGCTGCACCTGCGGCGGCTCCAGCAAAGACCGAGGAAAAGAAGGGAGAGAAGAAAGTCGAAGAGGAGAAGAAAGAAGAGGAAGCTTTGGCCGGACTTGGCGCGCTGTTCGGTTGATACAAGTCCCCTCCAATTTTTCTGAGCTAAAATCGTGTGGCTTCGACCAGCGAAACTTTTAACCTACACCTTGATATTTTCTTGGTGGGGAGCGCGTGAAGGACATCTACAAGGTGGCCCTTTTCAAGCAGGAGGGCTTCGAGCGCAGGCAGTGCCAAAGCTGCGGACGCACCTTCTGGACGCTCGAATCGGGGCGGAAGACCTGCGGCGACACCCCTTGCGACGAGTACGCGTTTATAGGAAACCCCCCGACGAAGCGAAAATACTCGCTGGCGGGAATGGAGCGGGCTTTCTTGAAGTTCTTCGGGCGCCGGGGGCACGAGGTAATCAAGCGCTACCCCGTCGTGGCACGATGGCGTGACGACATCTTCCTCACGATTGCCTCGATTGCAGACTTCCAGCCTTGGGTGACGAGCGGCTTGGTTCCACCTCCAGCAAACCCCCTCGTTGTGAGCCAGCCCAGCATCCGCCTAAAGGACATCGACAACGTCGGGCGCTCGGGACGGCACTTCACGCTCTTCTTCATGGGCGGTCACCACGCCTTCAACTCCCGCCGTGAACGCATCTATTGGAATGACGAAACCGTTGCCCTCTGCCATGAGTTCTTAACGAAAGAGCTGGGAATTCGTTCCGATGAAATCTCATATATCCAGGACTTCTGGGAGGGCGGGGGGAACGCTGGAGAGGACTTTGAAGTAAACGTGCGCGGGCTGGAGCTCGCGACGCTTGTGTTCATGCAATATGTAAGCAAGGATGGCAAATATGCGCCGCTTCCCCTGAAGATTGTCGATACTGGTTATGGCTTGGAACGCTTCGCTTGGATCTCGCAAGGCGTCGCTTCGAGCTATGAGGCTATCTTCAAGCCAGTGGTTGAGCAGTTGCGCAAGTTTGCTGGAGTTCGCATGCTTCCAGCTGACGTACTTGAACAAAACTCAAAACTCGCCGGGCTCATGGACATCGAGACGGGTCGAGACCTCCTCATGCTGCGGAAAAAGGTCGCAGCCCGCACGGGTGTGAGTGTTGAAGAGTTGGATAAACTCTTGGTTCCGGTCGAGGCCGTCTACGCAATTGCTGACCACCTGAGATGTCTGGCGTTCATGTTTGGGGATAGGATAACCCCAAGCAACGTCAAGGAAGGGTACCTCGCGCGCGTCGTGCTCCGGCGCACCCTACGTTTGCTTCGGGAGCTGGAACTAAGGAAGCCGCTCGCGGAACTAATGGCGCTCGAACTCAAGCAGCTTACGCCTAAGTTCCCCGAGCTGAAAGAGCGGGAGGATTACATTTTGGAGGTAATCGGGCTCGAGGAACGGCGCTATCGGGACGCAATTTCGCGGGGGAGCAAGCTGGTCGAGCGACTCGCGGGAGGGCTCCGCGCGGAGGACAAACCCCTTTCCTCTGAGAAGCTCATCGAACTCTATGATAGCCACGGGCTCCCACCTGACATCGTGAAAGAGGTCGCTAGTAAGGCTGGTGTTGTGGTAGAGGTTCCGGATGATTTTTACATCAAGGTTGCGAAGTCTCACAGTCAAGCCAGGCATGTTCCCGCAGCCGCAGCTCCTGTCTCGAAGGAGAAGCTCAGCCGCCTCTCCCCGACGAAGACCATTTACTACAAAGATCCATACGCTCGGGAGTTCAAAGCGAAAGTGTTGCGAACCATCGATGACTACGTCGTGCTCGACCAAACTTTATTTTACCCGGAGGGTGGAGGACAGCCGAGCGATGTGGGGTCGCTTGAAGTCAGGAAAACCAAGGCCGAGGTTGTGGACGTCAAAAAAGCTGGAGACATCATCCTGCACCGCGTGAAGCCGAATCCTTTTAAGGCTGGACAACGTGTGCATGGGAAGATTGATTGGGCTCGCCGCAGCTCTCTCATGCGTCACCACACAGGGACTCACATTCTGCTCGGGGCGGCCCGACGAGTGCTTGGCGACCATGTCTGGCAGCACGGGGTACAGAAGGGAGTCGAGCGCACACGCTTGGACATCTCCCACTTCAAGCGCATTGAGCCCAAGGAACTGCGGGAAATCGAACACTTGGCGAACGAGATAGTGATGGAGAACCGCCCGGTGAACACTGGGTGGATGGACCGAAATCAAGCCGAGCGAAAGTACGGCTTCGACCTTTACCAAGGAGGGATCGTGCCGGGAAAGAAACTTAGGGTGGTGGAAGCGGAGGGGTGGAATACCCAAGCCTGCGCCGGGACTCATTGTTCGCGCACGGGTGAGATTGGGTTTATCAAGATTATACGAACCGAACGGATTCAAGATGGCGTCGAGCGAGTTGAGTTTGCTGTTGGAGAGGCCGCGCTGAAGTTCGTGCAAGCGCAAGAGCGGCAACTCGCTAAGGCGGCAGAGATCATGCGTTCCACTCCTGAGCGGACGGCGGCAGCAGCCCAACAACTCTTTGACGAGTGGAAGGCATTGCAGAAGGAGCTCGACAGTTTACGCGGTCGGCTGGCTGAGCTCCGGATCACCGAGCTGCGGTCGAAAATCAAGCAGGTGGGGAAGGCGCGAGCGATATGCGAGGAGGTTGAGGGCGCCAGTACGGATCAGTTAATCAAAATCGCGAGTGCCCTGACACGGGAAGATAAGAGGCTGGTTGTTGTACTTGGCGTGCGCGATGCAATGGCCAAGCTTGTGGCGATGGCTGGGGAGGAAGCCGTGCGTGCAGGAGCTGACTGCGGCGCGATAGCTGCCGAAGCCGCGAAGGTGTTGGGCGGCGGTGGCGGTGGAAAACCAGAGCTTGGTCAAGGAGGCGGCCCGAAAGCGGATTACTTGATCGCCGCGCTCCGAAAAGCACTTGAAACATGTGAGAAGCAACAAGCGTGAGGAGGTAAATGATGAACTTTCAGGAGCTAGACGCCAAGTGGCAGCAGGCGTGGCGCGAGGCAAAGATTTTTGAAGCCGAACCAAGCGACAGGCCAAAATTCTATCTAACAGTGGCTTATCCGTACGTAAGCGGCCCGATGCACGTAGGTCACGGGCGCACCTACACCGTGCCCGACGTAATCGCGCGATACAAGCGGATGCAGGGGTTCAACGTCCTATTTCCCATGGCCTACCACTTCACAGGAACCCCGATCGTCGGAGCTGCCAAGCGGGTCACCCGCCGAGAGCCTGATTTCGTGCGGGTGCTCACTGAGCGCTACGGAGTTGCCGAGCCCGAGCTGCCGAAGTTTGAAGATCCTCACTATTTCGCAACCCACTTCGCCCGCGAGAGCGAGTTGAGTTATCGAAAAGGGATGGAGTGGTTGGGTTACTCGATCGACTGGCGAAGGGAGTTCACCACCGTCGATCCTTCATACAGC
>JAOUPD010000144.1 GCA_029880065.1 Hadesarchaea archaeon | reverse complement strand
GGAGATAAAGCAGACATACGATCTTGCGGCTGTAAAAGATGTTCCAATTTTCAGGGCATACAGGGACTTCTTTTGGCGCATCGGCATCGACCCTACGAAAAACAGGCCCGCAGCTGAGGCGCTCATTCGAAGAGTTCTGGCTGGAAAGCCTTTGCCGACGATAAACACGCTCGTTGATGCTTACAATTTAGCTTCGATTAAAACATGCATTGCGATAGGAGCGTTTGACGCGAGCCGCATCCATGGGGACCTTGTGCTGCGGCTAGCACGCAAGGGTGAGGAATTTACAGGCATAGGTATGGAAAAACCAATGGTGCTTGATGGCAAAGAAGCGGTAGTGTCAGATTCAGATAAGTTGATTGCGGTCTACCCATATCGAGATGCTGACGATACAAAGGTGACTTTGTTGACGAGAGAAGTTATTCTGCTCATGTGTGGGGCTCCGGGGATAGATGAAGATCTACTGAAAAACGCTGGACGAACCACAGTCGAGTATATAACAAGATTTTGCGGCGGCGAGGAGGGGACCGAAACTTGAAACGGGATTTCAAGGCGGTGCTATTCGATTTAGATGAAACTCTCACCGATTCATCATCTGGATTGGAGGCAGCACATCGCGCGGTAACAAAGAGGCTGCACAACTACCTTAGCCAACACGGGGTCGAGGTGAACGAAACCATCCTGCGTTCGAAGCTCAATGCATTGGAAGACAAAATGAATGTAGAAACGAAATACGACCGGGACGAGTGGTGGCCAGAGCTACTCGCCGAGCTTGGGTTAAAGCAAGAGATGCCCCGCCAAATAGCAGAAGAACTGACGCAACTCTACTGGACCACATATTCCAACGCGGATTATCCCTACGCAGATGCGGAATCGACGTTGATTTATCTCAAGCAAAAAGGTTACAAGCTGGGCCTCATCACGGACACGGATGGCAAGCCAGGAATAAAAAATAGAAGACTGGAACGTTTCGCTTTCATCAGGCTCTTCGATGTGGTGGTCATTAGTGGTGAGGATACCCTTAGAACGAAGCCGAGCCCGGAGCCATTTTTATTTGCCGCGTCGAAGCTGGGTCTGCCCGCAAGCAAATGCGTTTTCGTCGGTGATAAACCGTTCACCGACATCAAGGGCGCAAAAGCTGCGGGCATGCGAACTGTTTTAGTTAAGCGAAGGGATTGGGGCATCGGCGAGCGAGCGGATTTCACCGTCAGTTCTTTGGCTGAAATTCCTCTTATAATCGAGAAAAATAGAAAATCTTATAACAAAAACCCCTCATCTTGAATCATGCGTAAAAAAATTTTGAGATACCCAACCGAGCCTCTTGAGGTCTGGCCGGAGCGAAAAGTCAGCGAACTGACAGAAGGGATGTTGGAGACAGGATTTCAGGGAAAAAAGTTGGCCGAGGCGGTTGAGGTCTGGGCGCAAATGCTTCGTAAGAAAAATGTTGTGATTTGGCTCGGTTTGGCTGGGGCCATGGTCCCCGCAGGAATGCGGCGGCTTATATCTTACTTGGTCAAGCGGCGCATGGTTGATGTCGTGGTCAGCACCGGAGCAAACCTCTATCACGATGCCTACGAAGCCAAGGGAAAGAAGCACTATGTCGGCACCCACCTGGTCGACGATGTGAAGTTAAGGAAATACAAAGTGGATAGGATTTACGATATCTTCGCGGATGAAGAGGGATTTTACAAGTTTGATAATTGGATAGAGAAGAGCTTTTCCTATGGCTTGAAGGACAACTACCCTTACTCCTCCCGTGAGCTCATGTTTCTACTCGGAAAAACCTTGAGTAAAGTTGGCAGAGAGAAGGACTCAATTCTGGTGAGCGCGTATCGTAAGGGAGTCCCGATCTTTTCCCCAGCCCTGAACGATAGCGCCCTCGGTTTTTCGATAATGTTCGCTAATCGACGGGGCCGCAGGGTTAAGGCAAGGAAGACTGTCCGCTACATCCGCAAAAAAATATTAATCGATGCGCTCAAGGATGTGGAGGAGAGTTCCCGCATCACTGAGAAAGCAAAAATGACTGGCGTGGTCTATCTTGGGGGCGGCATACCCAAGAATTTCATCCAGCAGACGGCGGTCATCGCCAGCTATCAGACCCGTCACGATCGCAGTCACAAATACGCAATCCAGATAACGACGGACTCTCCCCACTGGGGCGGGCTCTCGGGTTGCACCTTTGAAGAAGCGAAATCGTGGGGGAAGATACATCGGCGTGCGGGCAAGGTAATGTGTTTTGCGGACGTGACGATCGCCTTGCCGATCATCGTCCAC
>JAOUPD010000041.1 GCA_029880065.1 Hadesarchaea archaeon | reverse complement strand
CACATTCACCACCACGGGACCGGATACAACGCCACCCGTCATAGAGAATGTCGCCTCCTCAAACATAACGTACGATTCAGCGACCATCACTTGGGACACGGATGAACTCAGCGATAGCGTGGTCAAATACGGAACCACCACGCCTCCGGGGCTCACGGAATCTGATGCGACGATGGTCACAGCACACTCCATAATACTCACGGATCTTTCCGCATCTACAACGTATTATTATGAAGTGCAATCTACGGACCCGAGCTCAAACACAGCAGTTGATGACAATAACGGATCGTATTACACATTCACCACCGCGGCACCGGATACAACACCACCCACCATAGAGAACGTCGCCTCCTCAAACGTAACTAAAAATTCAGCGACCATCACTTGGGACACGGATGAAATCGCGGACAGCTTGGTCAAGTATGGCACGTCACCAGGGAACTACACGGATAACAAATACGACTCAGCTTACGTAACGTCGCACAGCATCGGACTCACCGACCTGACGGAGAACACGACTTACTATTACGTCGTCAAGAGCACAGACCCGAGCAACAACTCTTCCGAAAGTTCTGAGTACAGCTTCACAACACTAGAAGCAGGAGCAACGGTTATGCACGTCCACTACATCACTATGTTTCTTGCAAAACTCGGTGTAAACACAAATGCTCTGGCAGAGGTGAAAATCGTCGATGCCGAGGACAATCCAGTTGGGGATGCCACGGTGTATGGTCACTGGGAGAATGCAACCTCCGATTCCGATTCTGGAATAACGGATGCCAATGGTGTAGTAGACAAATATAGTTTACAATCTGACTCAATAAAGAACGCCCCGAGTGGGACAACGTTCACTTTCGTGATAGACAATGTCACCAAGGACGAATGGACATACGACCCCGAAGCAAACGTTGAGACGCAAGATAGTATAACGGTACCATAGCGGCATAAAAACAGGACAATGGGGGCAAAACGCAAACCCGCCCCCATTATCTTTTCTTTTTTTAAGTTTGACAATTCGTAGATGCTTTTTTATCCTGATTGGTGGAATTCTTTTCTTTGAAACTCTTTGTTGCGGAGGAGCCGAAAGTGAGAATTGAATAGCGAAGCGGTGACTAGCTGTTAAACAAGAACTATAGATGTAGAATGTGGGGTGCCGTCCCTCCATCATATGGGCTGAATCAATTTAAACAACTGCATCTTCTTCGATCTGCCGCTTGATGCTCCGTGCAATTTCAACACCAACGTAAGGCACCTTTGCGAGTTCTTGTTCAGTTTCCCGTTTGATGTCTGCAAGCTTCCGATAACCCGCCCTGAAGAGGCTCCGCGCCCGCACGCGTCCCACACCCCGAAGTTGCACCAGCTCCAGCAGCTCCTCCTTGACCCCGTAGCGTACACGCTCACGCAGCTTTCGGAGGGGCCTTAGCGCTGGCTTGGCTTTGAACAGCTTGGCGAGCTCGTGGGCAGCGTAGAGGAGCCACTCAGCCGTGCTCACGTTTCTCCGAATGTCGCCGGCCCCCACACCGAACTGCTCGTGGATGTCATCCTCGCGCGTCTCCTCGAGCCAAGCCTGCAACATCCGCGCTGTCTTCACCTCAGCTAGGAAGAATTCGTATTTGGCGGGTTCGTATTCTTGATCGGGTATAGGCGTCAAGAATTCATCGGCATGCTCTTTGAGGAACAGATCGAGTTCGGGGTAGTCGTGTCGCCTCAGGTAGAGTCGCCCCATGTCGGGTGTATCGCACACGAGGTGGAGCAGGCCGATGGCGGTAGGCTCCTTGGCGGCGATGCCTTTGATCCCGTCTCGGAGGATGACCGCTGACATCGGGTCAATGTAGAGGCGAGAGACGTGCTCGCCGAAAGGGGTTGCGAGTAACAGCTTTTCCTGCTTGCGGATCATCTCTTCCCGCTCGAGGAAATCCAGCACGCGCTCGATGATTCTCGCCACTTCGCCCGTCCCATACTGGTAGGCGAAGAAAGTTTGTTTCATGAAATCCAGCAGTCCATCTGCATCGTTTACGTAGCCCGCTGCGATTGAGGCGAGCACGTGGGTTCGGAGCGCAGGTTCGGCAGCGAGCTTCGAGGTTATTCGTTCAGGCTCGGCCCGTATGAACTCCTCGAAAAGCGCCTCGACTTCGCCTCTCCCTTTCGCAATCACAACCGCTTCACCGTACTTGTCGTATTGAGGTCTTCCAGCGCGACCGCACATTTGATGGAACTCTAAAACTGGGATGAGCTGGAGCCCGTAGGGTTCAACGTAGCGACGGTAGTCGCGGATGATCGTCCTGCGCGAAGGTAAGTTAATGCCCGCGGCCAACGTCGGAGTCGCACATACTACTTTTATTAGATTTCTTCTGAACGCGTCCTCCACGGCCTTTCGCTGGGCGTGGTGCAACCCAGCGTGGTGAAACGCCGCACCTTGGCGAACGCAGTCGGCCAGCTGACGGCAAGTTCGAGTGGATTCTCCAAGTGCTTTTTCAATAGTTTTTGCCACGGCGGTCAGCTGCTCGAGCTCTGTAGGTGAAAGAGTTCCCTTAGTATGTCTCGCTAGGAGCGTGGCGGCTGCTTGTGCGGAACGGCGCGTACTAACGAAGACCAGTGTCTGTCCCCCTTCCTGGACGGTATCAATGGCAAGCGCCGCGAGTTCGTCTTTGATTTCAACTTTCACCGCCCGCTTGCTCCCATCGTCGAACTTTATCTTTTCGTGGTAGTACACGCCTTTCTTCAGGGGAACGGGGCGCCATTCGCTTTTGACGAGCCCCGCCCCTAGCCATTCAGCTACCTCTTCTGCGTTTTTCACGGTAGCGCTGAGCGCTAGTGTTTGGAGCTCAGGGTTAACCTGTCGGAGCCTAGCCGTCAAAACTTCGAGCGTAGGGCCACGTCCCGGGTCATCGATTAAATGAATTTCGTCGAGCACCACAACCGAGATAACATCGGCGAGCCATTTTGCGCGGTGGCGGAGCAGGGAGTCGACTTTCTCGGAGGTCGCGATGAGGATGTCGTAGTGAGCGAGCCTAGGGTCGACAACATCGAAATCGCCCGTGCTGATCCCGACTTTCACGCCGAGGGGCCCATACTTTTCCCTAAACTCCTCGTACTTCTCACTCGCCAGCGCTCGAAGCGGGACGATGTAGAGGCATTTGCCCCCTTGCCCGAGCACGGACTTGACCATGCAGAACTCGGCGACGAGCGTCTTGCCGCTCGCGGTCGGGATCGCCAGCACGAGATTTTTCCCATCAAGGGCACCTTTTTTTATCGCGTCCAACTGTGGAGGGTAAAGAGTGGTTATGCCCGATTTTTCAAGCACGCTCGCGATTTGTTCAGGCAGCCCATATTTCTTGCAGAGTTCCTCGACTTCCACCCGCACACCATCAAGAAAATAGCCTTGAACGCAAATTAACTTAGGGGGAGATAGTGGGTACCTCTTCGGCAGCTTACCAAGAGATTCTACAAAAAATCTCGAGCGGTGAAATCGCTGATGCGCAAGGACTATCTAGGGCTAAGATCCAAGCTTGTCGAAAGTTCGGATTATCGAAACCGTTCAGAAACTCGGAACTCTTGGCAGCAGCGACTGGTGAACAGAAGGCAAGAGTAATCCAACTGCTCAGGTTGAAGCCCGTACGTTCGATCTCTGGGGTCTCCGTCATCACGGTGATGCCAAAGCCGTACCCCTGCCCGAAACCCGAGCCCTGCATCTACTGCCCGGGAGGACCTAGTGCCGGCGTTCCACAGTCATACACGGGAAAAGAACCCGCATCGGCAAGAGCCCTACAAGCAGGTTATGATCCATACAAGCAGGTGCAGAGCAGGATCGAGCAGCTTCAGGTGATAGGGCACGAAGTCGACAAGGTAGAGTTGATAATGTTTGGTGGCACGCTTACTGCTTACCCTCCCGATTATCTGGAGTGGTTCACCGTGCAATGTCTGAACGCGATGTCTGGGGCTAGCGCGGTCACGATAGAGGAAGCACAGCGAGCGGCCGAGGACGCGCCGATCCGAAACAGCGATATCACTCTCGAAACCCGTCCCGACTACTGCAAGGAGCCCCACGTTGACTTCATGCTTCGCCTCGGTGCCACGCGAGTCGAGCTGGGAGTGCAAACACTTTATGACGACATCTACAAACTCGTCAATCGTGGCCATACTGTGGAGGATGTGGTTGAGGCAACACGAATAGCTAAGGATGCCGGATTTGCGGTGGTGCATCATTGCATGCCCAACCTTCCCGGCTCCAGTTACGAAAGGGACTTGGATACATTCAAAAAACTCTTCGAGGATGAGCGATTCAAACCCGATGCCCTGAAAATCTACCCCACACTCGTCATGCCGGGCACAAAGCTCCACGAACTATGGCGGCGGGGAAAGTACAAGCCATATCCTTTCGAGCAAATTGTGGAACTCATCGCTGAGGTGAAGCGACACATGCCGAAGTGGGTCAGAATTCAGCGCATCCAGCGAGACATTCCAGTTGACCTGATAGCAGAGGGCGTTAAGCGAGGCGATCTACGAACTTTGATTCAGGAGAAAATGAGAAGAGAGGGAACGCGCTGCCGGTGCGTAAGATGTCGTGAGGTCGGGCATGTGAAGTACAAGCTCGGGTTAGAGCCGAAGCCTGAAGACATAGAACTCGTAGTCAAGCGATATCGGGCTTCGCAAGGCGAGGAACTCTTTCTGTCGTTCGAGGATGTGGAGCAGGACATCTTGATGGGGCTCCTGAGGTTAAGGGAACCATCTCCAAAGGCTCACAGATCCGAAATCAAAACTGATAGATCGATGCTCGTGCGAGAACTGCATGTTTACGGCCCGCTCGTGCAGGTCGGCAAAGAAGCTGGAGCAAACGAGTGGCAGCATCGGGGTTGGGGCGAAAGTTTGCTGCACGAGGCGGAGCGGATTTCCCGTGAAGAGTTCGACGCGCGCAAGGTCATTGTGCTAGCAGGCATAGGGGCGAGGAATTACTACAGACGCTTCGACTACCAGCGCGAGGGACCATATATGATAAAGGAGCTGAACTGATGCGCCCCCCAATCTGATCGTGCTAGACACAGCGGGAGCAAAAGAGGGACGGCGCCGCTGCCAAGTAACATTAGCTCTTGGATTTCAGGATCTTTACATAAGGCGCTTCAGGCTCATCCTTTACCGTGCTGTGGACTATGAAGGTCTCAGTCTCTCTCACACCCTTCAGCCCGTGGATACGCTTTACGAGCTTGGTCAGCTCCTTGCTGTCCCTCACCAAGACCTCCAGAACCGCGCTGTATCTTCCGAATAGGCGGTAAAATTCCGTGACTTGATGAAATTGCTTGATAGCTGCCTCATTTCTCCGCCTAAGTTTTCCCCGCGGATCTTCGTGCAAAAGGATGTAAGCTTTCGTGCCTAAGCCAAATTTTTCTGGGTTCAGCCTGGCCGTGAGGGAGGCGATAACTCCTTCCGCTTTAAACTGTTCTATCTTCTTAGCGACGGTCTGCCTCGAGGCTCCTACTTTTTTTGCTATTTTTGTCACTGGTTGTTCGCTATCTTTTATAAGTTGAAGCAGTATTTTTTGGTCAAGTTCCCTCATTTTTTATGCCTTTAACATAATGTTAACAGAAATGCTTAAAAGGTTAACGTTTTAAAGAAATGGGGATTAGGTGGAACAAGTGCTAAAGGAGGTCCTTAAAGCAGTAACAGACCTGCGTAACAAGCCAAACGTCCGGCATCCCACTTACAAGCAGCTGCGCCAAGAATCAGAAAAACATGGTGTCCGTACCAAGTGGGGTAACATAGTATTCCACACCATGGTCAAACACAGGATTGCCCCGTTAACGGTGCACGTGGGAAACCTTGACGTTAGACAAAGGAACCCAACCGCAAAGCAAAAGGAGCTCTTGGAGAAGCTGCCGCAAACCCTGAAACTCGTTCACGCTTACATGAAAAGAGTCCCCTTCGTCTGCATCGAGCGCACAATGGGTGAGTCGGAGTTCACCCCTCACTGCACGTTTTTCATATCTACGCAGCTCAAGGAGATGGTGCGCATCGCCTACGCTTGGGCCACGTTGCTTGCACCACCCAAGAAAAAACCAAGGGGACCAAAGTTCTACTTCGTCATGATTCCAGAGTGGCAGAGCAAGGACATGCAGACTCTGGTGTTCCCTGAAGTAGGGGTCACCTACGCGCTGGGCACAAACTACATCGGTGAGTGTAAGAAGGCTTTCCTACGTATGGCGATGTGGTATGCAAAAAAGCGCGGGATGCTGGGGCTACACGCAGGCTCCAAGTTAATTCTCGCGAGGGATGCAAAAACCGGAAAGATCAAGGAATACGGTGCTCTCATCTTTGGCCTAACTGCAACTGGCAAGACGACCCATACCTGCCATGATCACGACTTGAAAGGGCCCGGGGAGGGAGTCAAAATAGTTCAGGATGATGTCGTTTTAATGAAATCAGATTGCTCCACGCTAGGGCCTGAGAAAGCGTATTACTTGAAGACCGAAGGACTGAACCAAAAAACTCAGTCTTTGCTTTACCAAGCGGCGACCAAGCGTAACACAATTTTGGAGAATGTGATGGTAGACTATCTCGGAAACGTCGATTTCGATGATCAAACGCTGACGGGCAACGGGAGGGGAGTGATCCCGCGAGAGAATTTCCGCAAGCAATACATAAGCGAGGGGCTAGATCTTCCACCTGTCAAGAGGCTGGATGGACTTCTCATCTTCATCATAACAAGGAGAAACACCGTAGTCCCAATCGTTTCAAAGCTAACACCCGAGCAGGCGGCGGCAGCATTCATGCTTGGCGAGTCTGTAGAAAGCACGGGCGGCGATCCCAAGAGGGTTGGAGAGTCCGTCAGAGTAGTTGGGACAAATCCATTCATCATCGGAGATGAGTGTGAGGAGGGCAACAGATTTTATGAATTTATCAAAAAGTACCCCGCCAAAGTTCGGTGTTACCTCCTAAACACGGGCGGCGTTGGGGAGATAATTGAGAAAGCTGCGGATGGCACCAAGGTTTTCAAGCAAAAGGTATTGCGGGTCGAGATCCCGGAGATGGCTTCGATCATAAGGGGCATTGCTCGAGGCAACATCGAATGGGAAAAAGAACCCCACTTTGGAATTCTCGTACCAAAAAAAGTTGAAGGCATCGACATAAAAAAATTCGATTTATCCAAATTTTACTCCAAGGGGCAGATCAGAGCATACGTGAGCAAGTTGAAACAGGAGCGCGTGGAATGGCTTAGCCAGTTCAAAGGATTAAACTCGGCAATTGTCAACGCGTTTAAGTAATCAGAAGAACTCGTAGAGCTGCTTGAAAATTGTTTTGAGCTCCTCAGTTTGGTCTTTGAATACTTCAATTCCGCCCTTGTACCGAAGCGCGTAGATAATTCTTATAGGTAAGAATCTCGTGAGCACGACTGCGATGCGCCGAGTATGAGCTTGACGCTGGCTGCGCCGCCATTGCAGCTGATAATTTGCAAGAGCTATCGATTTAAGTCCACGCGCATTATCGTAAGCTGATGGTGATGTCCAGATACAGGGGCAGGGCTCAGCGAATTTTGAAGGCGGCCTCCGTGAATGTGGGGGACCGAATAAAGGTAGAAGACGCGGGCAGGAGCTACGAAGGCGTGCTGATGCCCCGCACAGAGCTCGGAGATCCAAATCACCTAGTCCTCAAACTCCCGAGTGGGTACAATTTGGGTGTAAAGATAGGCACTGGCACGAAAATCAGGCTGCTCGAGCGTGGAAAACCCCCAAAACTCAGCGTCCCAAAACTCGAAATCAAACCCGACCCCTCCAAACCAAACGTGACGATAATCGGCACGGGCGGGACGATAGCGAGCAGGGTCGATTACCGGACGGGCGCGGTCTTCCCGGCCTTCACACCCGAGGAGATCTACAGCGCGGTCCCCGAGATCGCGGAACTTGTGAACGTCAAGGTCGTGGAGGCCTGCAACGTCTTCAGCGAGCACATGACCCCTGAACTCTGGGTTAAAATCGGCAAGGCGATCGCGAAGGAGATAAATGGCGGGGCATCCGGCGTGGTGGTCGCCCACGGCACCGACACCATGGGTTACACTGCAGCGGCGCTCAGCTTCATGCTCAAGGGGCTCCACCGGCCAGTCGTGCTAGTGGGGTCCCAGCGCTCCTCGGACCGGCCCAGCAGCGATGCGGCCCTTAACCTGATCTCGGCCGTAACGGTGGCTAGCAAGTCCGACATCGCTGAGGTTTGCGTGGTGATGCACGGCTCACCGGAGGACGATTTCTGCTTGATCCACCGTGGGACAAAAGTTAGAAAATGTCACACGAGCCGCCGCGACACCTTCATGAGCATCAACGACATCCCGATAGGAAAGGTCAGCAAGCGCGATGTGAAGCTTTTCCGCGATGACTACAAACACGCGAGCCCGAAGGGCAAAGTGGAGGTGGATGTAAAATTCGAGCCCAAGGTGGCGCTCCTAAAGGTCACGCCGGGGATGCCTTCGAGCGTCATCGACGGCATGCTTAGGGCGGGGGACAAGGGCATCGTGCTCGAAGGAACCGGGCTGGGACACGTGCCAGAATCCCTGTTCGGCGGGATAAAGCGCGCCGTGACAAAGGGGGTGCCGGTGGTGATGACCTCGCAGTGCCTCTGGGGGAGGGTCGACATGAAGGTCTACTCGACTGGTCGCGACCTGCTCCAGTTGGGCGTGATACCCGGGGAGGACATGCTTCCGGAGACAGCTTACGTGAAACTCATGTTCACACTCGGCCATGTGAAAAAAATTGAAGAAGTCTCGAAAATTATGCAGAGCAACATTGCCGGCGAGATCACTCCCAGGACCAGACCCGATGTTTTCCTGAAGCCAGCTTTTACTCAAGCTCCGTGAGGGACATGTTCAAAGAGAAACACATCGTGGCAAGCCACAAGAAGACCATTTTGCCCGACCAGTAAGCAACTTGCGCAAAGTTTATAAGACACCTTGAGTCCCTCCTTTAAAAGATGACAAAAATGAGTGGCCCGTTTAAATTCTACACCCATTTCCACCTGGTCAGATTACT
>JAOUPD010000143.1 GCA_029880065.1 Hadesarchaea archaeon | reverse complement strand
ATATTTGCATAGACATAGAAGTTTGTATGGAGGATATCAGGCTCGGTAAGACTGTCGCTAAGAGGCATAGGTGGTAGGATAAGGGAAATAAGGACCGATTCTTCTCGATCTGCGCTGAAGTGACCTATGCCGCTCGTGAGATCAAGTAGTTCCGAGCGGAACAAATGCTGGCCTTCGGCCATGTAACCTTCATCTTCTACTGAAATATCGACAGTTGTGAATGCGGTTTTGTCACGTGCTTCCTCTTCAGCATCTAGGTAAGTCAAATGCGCGATGATATCAGAGCGGGGAGAAAAGGAGTGCCGGAGTCCGATACGGAGGTGTGTACTATCCCCTTCTATTCGACGATTAGGAGCAAAATTTTCCTGACCGTCTAGATCGAAGCGTAGCGGCAAATCTCCCTCTTCTCTGTCTTTGTATCGCAATTCTGCCAAGATGCTTGTCTTGTGCCAGGGGCTTACCTGTGCAAATACATTGTAAATATCTTGCTCTAGGTCGTTGTTTTCCCGAAATCCATCGGTCTCGTAGTGGAACTGACCCAGGCTATATGATACTTTTCCCCACACAGCGGAGTGAACGAGTTCATCACCCAGAGTTTCATTCTCGCCCAAAACGCAGTTGGCCTGCAGTGCGAAACGGTTTCGATGGAAGAGCGGGTTGAACTCGTTAAAGGAAGGAGCCGCGGGACCCGCTCCCTCCAGTATGAAGAGATTGCTCTCCGCGAGTTGTGGCCGAACCGGGGTGATGTTAATGGGTTGAAGCAGTTGAGATTGGAGCAGCTCACTGACCCGTGCGATCTCATGCCTCGGCAAGGCGGCATATGAGTCGGCCAGGAACCTGTGGGCAGAATAGTTACCCGGATCGGTATTGACCGACTTCCAGCCCTCGACTAAGGCCAACTGCTGAAACCCGAGATCACTATAAATGCGCGCAAGACTAGCGCTCCGTGCTGCAAGATCCTCATCGAGCAGCAGGCGCGACCGGTAGATGGCCCGGTTGTCGTTAAGCTCGATGGATTTCTGAAGGTCTTGCAATGCCTCCACCGGACGATTCGTGGTTTGTTTTCGAATCGCATCATAGAACCAGGGGGTTGGGTCCAGTGGATCAAGCTCTTTGGAAATGGCAAATTGGTCCCTTACCAGTTTATCGCGTTTTTCCTCGAAGTAGGCTTTGCCCAAATAGCTGCGAATGAGGGCGTTATTGGGGTCAAGACTCACGGCGATCTCAATTTCACCGCGGCCAGCTTTCAGGTGACCTTCCCGGACTTTTGCCAATCCGAGACCCAGCCGCGGAAGGGGAGCCGCCTGATCCAGCTCAATCGCCTTTTCAAAGGCGTTTTTCGCATCCCGAATCTTTATCTGCGTAAGGTATGCAAATCCCAAAACAGTTTGCGTACGTTCCAGATTGGGGTTCAAGGCCACAGCTTCTTGTGCCGCTTTCAATGCTCTCTCGAGATATCCTAAGGATAGCCATAGTTCGGCGAGTCGCCCCCATGCAAGGGCGTTTTCTGGATCAAGTTTCACCGCTTCTTGGAGACTCGTCAATGACCCTTTGAGGTCAAAGTAAGCCTGCTGTGCGTAAGAGAGCGCAACCCTTGCGGCGGGAGATTCGGGATCCAGCTCCGCGGCTTTTCTCGCTAAGTCAAGTGCTCTCTCCTTTTCATTCTGTGCAACAGCGATGATCGACTGAAGCGCGAAGGCATGGCTATTGCGTGGATCAAGAATCAGCGCCCTCTCGATATCGACACCCGCTTCATCAACACGTCCTACCGAAAGCAGCAATGCGGCCCGGTAGGCAAAAAAGCGCGGATCAGGGATATCTTCAGGGACCCCCTCAAGGCCAGAAAATGCCCTGGCCAGATCACCCTCCCAGTAAAACCCGATGGACTTTCGGACCATAGATTGCCAATCGGTTGGGGCTCCACCCGGAAAATCGACTGGGCGATAATCCAGAATGGGCGGATAATACAGCGCCCATTGCACGGCATCTCTCGGACGCACCACAATGCGTAACGCCGGTGCCTGTCCCGCCTGGGCTATTGCCGATTGGCCGCTTGTCAGGGTAAGACTTCCCGCCTCATTCGTTGCTGCTACTCGTCCCTCAAAGATAGAGAAGAAGGTCTGATTGCGCTCAACCTTTACGAGGAATTCCGTGCCTTCTACGATCCCGTTAACAAATGGGGTAGCCACTTTCAAGCCTCGCGGGATCCGGCTAAAAAAATGAACAGCACCTATGAGCAAGTCGAGCAAGGAAGTTCGTTCTTTCTCTACACCAATGAAAGTGATCGTAGTTTTTTGATCA
>JAOUPD010000040.1 GCA_029880065.1 Hadesarchaea archaeon | reverse complement strand
ATAGTCAAGCAAGTTTTTCAGCTGCGAACTCCGGATAAGATAATTGTGGCCTGCCTTAACGTCTATGAAGAGTTTCTTCCCGTTTCTTCCAGCTTGTATATCAATCGCCTTCTTCACGTTAACGGGATCCACTCTCCAACCGCGAAAAGCAAGCAGTTCCGCCAATTTTGCTGCCGACCGCTCCCACTTGCGGGCCTTAGTTTCTCCCAACATGCGAAGACAGGAGGGGCATCTCTTGCTTTTCCCTCTAGGTTTCCACTCATATCCACAACTTTGACATCGTATTGTTGTTACAACCATATTTCAACCTAGGAAATATCTCGGAGAATTTACTATTTAAGCTTTCCTACTGAAACAGAGTGGGTTTTCCTGTGGCTATAGCGAGAATGAAGAAGAAGACTACCGCTGAAATGGTCTGGCCCTACTTCCTGAAGTTGCTGAAAGAGCGCCCGATGTATGGGTACGAGTTGCGACAGGAGACGCAAAAGCGGTTCGGGTGGAAACCACCTACCGTTACCTCCTATGTCGTGCTCTACCGCCTCCAGCGCAGGGGCTATGTGGCTAAGGAGTGGCGCGAACAGCGAGGGAAGCCCGCACGCAAATACTACAGAATAACAAAGAAAGGCGAGAAGTTGCTAGAGGAAGGCAAAAAATACCTGAAGGAACTTTACTCGAAACTTTCCTGAAGATAGCTAGGATAATCGAATTTTTGCAGCAAACAACCTCTGGGCCACGGTGAGGTGGGCCAGAATCACTATTAGGACCACTGCGTATTGCGTATATCCAATCAATGCTCCGAAGGCTAGGATGAGGATTCGTTCCCCCCGCTCGGCTATCCCCACATCGAGCTTGCCCGAGCCAGCTGCTTCTGCCCTAGTGCGAGTGTAGCTGACCATCAAGCTTCCAAAGATGGCTAGAATTCCCCACGCCCAACCAGGTAGAAAACCTACTTCAGCAAGCCGACCGTTGATGAACGCGTAAATTATGCCCACAAAAATTAAGAAATCCACATATCGATCGACTACCGAGTCGAGAACTCCCCCAAACGCCGTTTCTCTATTAATTACCCTAGCAACCGCTCCATCGATGAGATCAAAAAACCCACAGATGAGGAGGACAATCCCTGCCCAAAGTTGCAGCCCATAAGCAAAAAGGAAAGCCGCAACAACACCCACCAGCAATCCAATCAAAGTAAAGAGATTCGGGGTGAGGCCTGTCCGTGCAAAGGTTTTAGCTGTCGGTTCCATTAGATGATTTACCCGATCTCGAATTCGACTCAGCACAGTCACACGCCTCCAGCACAAAGGATTTTTGTCTACGGTCATAAGTGTTTTTGGGAGCGCATGATATACCTTGGCCCCGCAGGCATCCCGACCGTGAGCAGGGAGCGGACGACGATAGGAGGCATAAAATGCGCGGCCGAACTCAAACTCACCGCATTCGAGGTAGAATTTGTTAAACATGTTGGGATGAGCAACGAGAAGGCGGAGGAAGCGGGAAGGGTCGCAAAGGAGCTTGGTGTGCGTTTATCAGTGCACTGCCCCTACTTTGTCAATCTCTGCTCACAAGAACCCGGGAAGCTCGAGGCCTCAAAAAGGCGCATTCTCGATTCGGCGGAGCGGGCCTTCCACCTGGGGGCTGATGTTGCGGTATTCCATCCAGGCTTCTACGGTCTCTTATCGCATGACGCAGCATTCAAGGCTGTGGAGGATGCCTGTCGAAATATGCTCGATAGAATGCGCGTAAATGGGATAAAGGGGGTTCGGCTCGGATTGGAGACCACAGGCAAAGTCAGTCAGTTCGGCAGGCTTGATGAAATCGTCAAGCTTTGTAAGGAGGTGAAGGGTTGTACGCCAGTAGTCGACTTCTCGCACATTTATGCGCGCCAAGCTGGCAGAATAAACTACGATTGGATATTCGAAAAGCTGAAGCCGCTGAAGTTGAAGCATCTGCATGCACATTTCACAAGTATGGAATGGACGCCTGCCAAAGCGCCGTGGGAAGGCAACGAACGACGCCACCTCGAACTCAAGGTAAACAAGCCACCCTTCGAGCCGCTCGCGCGCGAGATTCTCAAGCGAAAAGTCAACATCACTTTAATTTCCGAGTCGCCGATTTTAGAACAGGACTCTCTCGAAATGAAGCGGGTCTTCGAAAAGTTAGGGTATGAATTTAGCACGTCGAGATCCCCCCGTGTTTTTCGTCCGCCTATCTCCTCCGTGATTTCACGAGTTCGCGGTTCCGGTATCGCCCCCCGACTATGGTAAAAGTTTGGATGTCTTTCGTTAATGGGAAATACTCAGATATTTATTATTCAAAGCAGTTATTTTGTAGGGTGATGTAGTTGGGAAGAATTGTTAGGAGTGATTATTACTTCGAAGAACCCGGGCCAGATAATACCAAAGATATCGTGGAGGCTTTGGCAAAAAGGCTAGAGGAAACAGGAATAAAAACTGTAGTGGTTGCAAGCGATTCGGGTGAGACGGCATTGGAGCTTGGCAAGAAGATCGATGGCAAGGCCAAACTCGTCGTTATTTCAATGGAGACCGTGGCGAAGGACGTCCGAGCCGCTCTCGAAAAAATGGGCGCTATCATCTACGAAAATTGCATTCCAGCCTTTCGAGCAAAAAATCTGGGGTACATGAAAAACACCTATTACACCTTGGGGCAGGGTTTCAAGGTCGCCGTGGAAGTTGTGGTCATGGCAGCATCCGAGGGCGCTGTGAAGTCTGGCGAGGATGTGATTGGAGTTGGGGGGACTGGCAAAGGAGCCGATACAGCATTAATTGTTAAGGCTGCACTTCCCGACGATATCTTGGGAAAAGATATCGGGAGACGATTAGAAATACGCGAAGTTATCGCCATGCCCCTAGTCAAAAAATGGTGGTAGATACTGGCGCAGAGAAAATCCGTAATGCGCCTATGATAGGTGAGATAAGGGGAAAAATAAAGAAACAAGAAAAATATAATTAAGTTGATTCGTGGCGGTTACATGTATGCATACTGCGCGAGTGGTTGGAGAAGATGACATCATGATCCAAGTGGAGTGGGGCTGTTGCGTCGTTTGCGGGCGGGTGGCATGGCTCTATTCAGTTAGCGGGCTGACAACTCGGGCCCGCTGTTTACAGTGCTGGCGGGACGCCGTAAACGAGGGGCTGATTTCGGAAAAGATATACAAAAAAATTAGAGAACAAGCGAAAGAGAGCAAAGGATGAAAAAAGGTTATTGTGGTACCCTTAGTGTTGTGTATATACCCACTTATCGCACTGGGAGATCCTCACACACGGAGGAAAGCTTACGAGCGATTGGCTAATGGAGTTGGATACAAGGCGTCTTTTACCCTCAACCTCGACATGCTATATTGGTTCGCGATCGGATGGGTGATTAGTCGGCTTCTGGGCGCCCCGGCTAAGTGATGGAAAGATCTCCAATTAATTGCTATAAAGCTCCATGTGTTATTCTGAGCCGAATCTCTAAATAATCAAAACAACAATCCAAATGTTGGGTAGTCAAATGAGAAAACGTAGAGCTAAAATCCCCCCTTTAAAAACCAAAAAAGACAAAATAGTTGTTGGCCTGCCTTATCTTTTATTGAAATTAATTATCTTCATCAAGGAGAAAGTTCGACCGTATAAAGATCAAATTCAGTCAATTCTTGCGATTTCAATGTATTTTATCGCAGGAGCCATTTTTGTTCTAACTCATGCATATGAATCGCTAATAGGAATATTTGGATTTGCCATGGTCATGTTTTCCATTATTGCTGGAACTTATTCCAAGTTTGGGAGGTTATGTTTGAAATGGTACATGATAGGGTTTTATACTGGGACTACAATTCTACTATTGCTTAAATTGTTTGGGTTTTGAGCAAACCGCCACCGTGCTGGATCAAATATGCAAGGTCATTGGGATTAAAGAAGCCATATAAAAACAATTTTCTTTAGTGACCAACCTTTGCTCTTAGATTGACTGTTGCTACCACAAAAAATTGAGAATTTCAGCTTTTATTTTATTTCTTTTAATTTGTCTCCTTCAATCACAAATTCTCTAAGCATCCTTTTCTTGTCTATTAAATAAACGTTTTTTTTCAGCGACTACCAACACTACTGCTGGTAATACATGAATCTGTGTGAATGATTTTTTTTATGTTTGCTCAGGGGCTAAAATATATCCTCAAAAATATCGGGTTGCCTTCTGGGTCTGCGCCGGATCTTTTTAGTAAAGTTGTAGTTTTATCTCTAGACCTTGATTCTGCCATCTCGCCCAAAGTCTGAGAAAAAGAGAAAACACTAATGGCGGGATGAATTTTGTTCTATAAATTTAATTGATACGTTTTGATTCTCTACTTTCAATTGAAACTCTTTTATCTGAGGTTTTGCGTTTGCCGCAGTTATTCTTAATTTTCCTCGGTATTCTTTTGGTTTTAATCTCACTCTTAATATTTTCCACCCTCGCTCGGAGGGTATTTCGATTAAACCGTTGAGATAGCGGTAGACATCGAGCAAAGCGGAATCATGGATGTTTATGGTTGTGGAATGGGGATTTTTGATTATCGGCCCACTATGGGCCCAACAAACCGCGCCACTAATTCCTCTCTCTGTCAATTCCGTGATAAACGGAGGAGCCCCTGCAGGTGCGCCAATCGTCGACAAAGCACTTCTAGATAAATCTGCAAGGTCCTTTTGAGTGGCTTCTACATATATATTGCCAACGCAATTTTCGGCGGCGGTTTTTCCCTTGTTTTCTATTTCAATACTATGGTACCGCCCGTGAGGTTTATCATTACCGATTTTCAGATTAGGCTTCTTATACCAAACAAAAACAATTTGGGCAACCAAGTTAACAAAGGCTCCGACTAGAAGCCCAGCAATAAGCCCAATAACAAACCAAACTTCGGTCATAAATACCAATTTTGTATAAGATATGGCAGAATAAGAGTTTTTAGATAGCGACCATGAGATAAACATCAGAAACAAAGTTAAAGCGGCCTGAATATGCTATATTGATTCGCAATCGATTACTTAGCAGGGTTCGAAGAAATTGGAATTAGTTTGTCAAGTAAACGGGAGTTTTAATCAGGAGTGTTTAGTAAAACACAACTTATTTACTTTGAGTCCATATTTCGTGAATGATTACATGGGAATCCCAGATATTTTAAACCAACTTTATAACACGCTTCTCCCCTTCGCCGGTTTAATTTTTGTCTTAGGCCCCCTATGTTTGGCGTTTCGAAAAGCTGGTGTTTTCATCGGTTTAGGGGTAGGTTGCATAGTGAATTCGATTCTGTGGGATACATTGGATAAGATTCCATTTCTTAGCGGTCTGGCGGAAAACCCCACAGTGTTTCTTATTGTAGCGATAGTAATTCTTGCCATTTTTGCCGGGATAGGATTGACGGCAGTAGTAGTACTCGCTTTTCTGTTTTCGAGTATTGGAGGTTTATTGCTGAGCGTTTATCTATTCGGCTTTAGCACTTGGACGGTAATTGGAGGATTTGTTGGTGGCTTAATCTGGCTATACGGTAGTAGTCTACTTATCAAAAAAATTGCTGAAAAAGTAAAAGGGGAGAGCAAGAAAATAATAAGAGTTGAATATCGTCCCGAAAAACGTGAAATCGGCATTTGTCCTAAGTGCGGGGCGAAAGTACAAACAGGGAATAAGTTTTGCAGTTCTTGCGGGGTGAATTTGGAACATGCTAAAAATAGAACTAAAAAAGTTGTTAAGAAAAAGTGGTGGTCGCTGCACTAACTATTTTTTTAAGGGTAGATTTTTTCGACTTAGGACTTACTCGCTGATTTCAACCTAGCAACCAGTTCCTGCCGTGGCACTTGCACTTGATCTCCAGTGTGCATTTCTCGAAGGGTGACCTTGCCAGCTGCCAGGTCTTTAGTACCGACTATGATTGAATGTTTGGCGCCGCAAGCGTTAGCATACGCTATGGCCTTGGACAACCGTCGTCTCATCAGGTCGACACCAACGAGCAGGCCAGCTCTGCGCAGCTCCCCAACTATTTTCAGGCATTCGCTGAGCATCCCCTCGCTCGCGGGGAGAACCACGCAATCCAATCGCTCACGCGGGACTATCATCCCTCGCTTTAAAAGGGTCCGAGCAATGCGGTCGACGCCGAACCCGACGCCGACGGCCGGGCAGGGGTCGCCCCCAAGAAGCTCGATGAGTTCGTCGTAACGGCCACCCCCTGCAACTTGAACTCCATCAACATAGAGCTCGAAAACGAAGTCTGTGTAATACTCCAGCCCGCGGGCGATTCCGAAATCTATTGTAAATTTCTCGACTCCAAACGAACGAACGTGCTCGAGGATTTCATGTAGGTTATTCAACGCTATTTTGGCTTTGGGTAAACTCGCAACAAGTTTCTCCGCCTGTTTCAACACTTTTGTGCTGCCGCGTAATGTAATCAAAGATCTGAGAAGCTCTTTGTCCTTAGCTTTTACTTGCATGCGGCTAAGCTCCGCCTCAAGTCTTGCTTCGTCGTGTCGATCAATTGCTCTCATGATGGAGTCTTGAGCATCACTCCTCACCCCCGCGTGGGCAAGCACCTCTCGGAGCAAGCGGATGTGGCCTATGCGGAGTTCATAGCCCGACAATCCAAGCTCTTGCATGATGTCATCAGCGAGTGCGACTATCTCGGCATCCGCTTCAAGTTGAGGTGAGCCGATAACCTCTACTCCTGATTGGATGAATTGCCTCCATCGCTGCGCCTGAGGCTCCTCGTACCGGAAGCAGTCGCCGAAATAACATAGTTTCACAGGTTTGGGTGCCGATTTGAGGTGGGTAAGATAAAGTCTGATGGCGGGCACTGTTAACTCCGGGCGTAGGGCAAGTGCACGGCCCGATTTGTCCTTGAAAGAGTAAAGTTGTTTAACCACCACTTCGCCGCTTTTCTTCTCAAACAGCTCAAGGTACTCAAAGGTAGGAGTTTCGATTTCTTCGTAGCCGTAGCGCTTGAACGCGTTGCTCATCACGTGGGTGACGTGACGAATGCTCGCCAGTTCTTTACCCAGCAAATCGCGCGTTCCTTTCGGTTTTTGCATGGACATCACGGCATGTTTTCATAAATAACTTCTGAAATTTTCACCATATTATTAGAACTCGTGAAAACGACTTTTAGGTAATCAATGTTTTCCAGATCCCCTTGGAATACCCTCACACCCATTGGGGCGGAGACCTCAATCGAGCCAATCAATTCCGTGGCTGAGGAAATCAGACGCGCGCTCGTTACATTTCCATCCTCGTTAACGTGAATCGCTAAAGTTTCTTGAATGTCCGGATATAGATACGGTTGAAAGCCATATGATTCTACGAGATCACCTTGCGCATCGACAAGAAAGACCGTATACCCATCGAAATATCTAATATTTTCATCAACACTTAAGTAAGCATTCCACGCATCCATGTCAAACACTACATTTTCCCGATTTTCACCGAAATCGAATATGATGGTGTTGTTCTCACTCCACCACGTACTGGCGAATGCCTTGTTCTCAGCTCCCCAAAGCGTGCTCGCAACCTCATCTTGATAGCGCTGCTGATAACTTTGCTGCGCATAATAATATTCGTCGTAGCTGAAGACTACGTAATCAATTCTAATATTGTAATTCTCGCGATAGGTGCGGATAATCCAACGAAACTCATTTTCATCCATCGTTGGAAAGCGTTGGACATCGACTCGCCTGCCGTTAACCTGATATGATATGGCAGGCACATTCACACCGTAGATAATGCCATTGGTGTCGCGCACATAGTAGATATAATCGGGCGGGCGGGGGACAAACGATGGATCGTTATCCCACTTGTCTTCTTCACCCGCAACCTCGGCGCCATCAGTCACCGACGCTCGTCCAGAGGCGCCCGTTAGTAGATGCCCAAATGACCACTGAATTGAAACAACTGAATTATCCGATGTATTTTCTTTAAGCCAATCAAAAGCCTCCATGAACCCTTCATCCAAACCCCTAACACCATGCCATTCGGTTGGGGGCGTAGTTTGCTCAGCAACAGCATACGCATTAAAAACGAATGGTGTGGCAACGATGCTGGCGCAAAGTGCAACCACGATTGGCGTCCGAAAATGTTTCAGCCATTCTCCGAACTGCTCGAATGAGACTCGCCGAACAAGGGAAGCAAGCACCGCCACACCCACGCCCGCCAAGACCGGTACAAAGGGCCACCACATCCGTTCGAAACGCGCCTGCCCCTGCCCTGGCCAGACCATTGCCGCGATAACGATGAGCCATGGAAATGTCAGCATTTCCCAGTGCTTTCTCGACCAACAGAACTTGATTAATGCTAAAGCGATTAAAATGAGAATAAATGTTGTCAAGATATTCATGCCATAAAATTTATTGATTGTATCGCTCCACGATTCCGGCGCAGCCATCTCTCCCGCGTACCTAGAAAATGAAATCCCCCCACCACCACCTATTCCAACATATCCCAGAAGGGACTGGGCGAAATCTGCCCACAACATTGGACTTTGCCCACCGATTATCCAGAGCGCGAGCGTCATCACTGCTAACATGCCAAGCACGCCAGCTATCAAACTCAAATGTCCACGGATGGTTGAAAAAAGAGCGCCGGATAAATCAGTGGTTTTGCGAATCAACCTACCAAGAAATCCAGCTAGCAGAACGAACAATAATCCACCGATCACGATGGGGGCGATGAAGAGCGCCCCACTCCATGCCAGCCCGAAAAGCCCGTACACCAGCCCGGCCAAAAGTGCAAACTTTGGCATCTCGCTCCGGGGGGCCTTGAACAGCTTTATGGTGAGATAAATGGTCCATGCCCCCAAGATCAACTGGATGGGCTCTCGGTCATACGCCCCGACCTTCATCCAGTAAATTGATGATGTTAAAACGGCCCCGAAGAAAGCCGCAGCCCAGCCCCCGACATCGCCCCCCAGCTCCTTGCCGATCAGGAAAATTGGGATGAGCGAGAGGGCGAAAAGCAGTGGCGCCCAGTACTTGACGACATCCATCAGAGTGACGCTGGAGTTGATGGCATTGACGCCTCTATAGAGCATTACCGTTAGTAAAGGCTGAGCTTGCTCCGTAAGACCGACACGCAGCCCATAAGGTGAGTGAGAAAGGGGGTTGTTCT
>JAOUPD010000039.1 GCA_029880065.1 Hadesarchaea archaeon | reverse complement strand
CTTCAATTGCCCACTCTGCGGAAAACCTGCCGAAGTCTACTCGCGCATCGTGGGGTACTTCCGCCCCGTCCAAAACTGGCACGTTGGGAAGCAGGAAGAGTTCTACGATCGCATCGAGTACGACGAAAAAGTTAGCATGAAGGAGATCTAGTACTTGAAGTTCCGCTTGATGGGCATTACTAACCTGAGCACCGTAGACTGGCCAGGAAAACTAGTTACAGTCGTTTTCTTTCAGGGTTGTGACCTGCGCTGTCCTTGGTGCCAGAATGTTGACAGCATCGACCCGAGTGGTGGGCAGGAAGCCGATACTGACGAGGTCATCGAGCACATCAAGAGGCTCGGGCCTATCGTCGACACGCTTGTGGTCACAGGAGGGGAGCCGCTCCTCCGGCCAGAAGCTTGCTTGGAGCTTTTGAAAAACGCGAAAGGACTCGGATTTTACTGCGCTATAGAAACAAACGGGGGCAATCCTCAAGCGCTCGAGCGTTTGTTGCCTTACCTAGATTTCGTCGCGATCGACATCAAGGCGCCTCTGAGTGATCCAAAACTCTATGCCCGAGTAGCTGGTCAAATGAGGGTGACCGACCCCACTAACAAAATTAAAGAAAGCCTAAAACTCGCAATCAGTTCGAAAGCCGAGGTCGAAGCGCGCACCACGGTGGTTCCTACGCTGAACGACGACGAGAAAATCATCGCGCGTATAGCGAATGACGTTAAAGGTGTTGATTGTTTGCGTCTTCAACAGTTCCGCAACCAGTGCACCTTCGACCCGAGCTTCCAAAAGCTCCCCATGCCCAACCGCGAGCGCTTACTAGAACTCGCACGTGTAGCAAAGCGAGAAGGATTGAAAAAAGTAAAAATTTTCACCGTTGAGGGTGGGCTTGAAATTGTTTGATGCCCATAGCTTCCAAAAAGGCTTCCTAGAGTCGTAACCTTCCAGTTCTCGTCCAGAAATTTTCGGCAAACCAAATCAAAATGCGTTTTTAGGACTAATTGCTCAAATTTAATCAAATTTTTATCACTAAATTTTTTAAAAATTAAAGTAATTTATCTAAAAATTAACCTAAAGCCGTATTTTTTAATCGGGTGAACTAATGTCTGTTATGGTCATCACGTGCGCCGAATCGTGCTTGGATCAGGCAAGGGGGGCGTCGGGCGCAGTACTCTGACGGCGAATCTAGGCCTTGCGATAGCCAAAATGGGTAAAACGGCCATAGTCCTAGACGCAAGTTTGACGACTCCAAATCTCGGGGCGATGTTCAAACTCGAGAAGGTACCTTATACTCTGAATGATGTACTCGCCGGAGAGATACCACTGAGCGATGTCATCTACCGGGGCCCTGCGGGTCTAAAAATAATACCTGCGGGAGTCACGCTAAGTCAAGTGAAAAAGGCATTGCCCAACCGTCTACCGGAGGTGTTGAACGAGCTGCCGATAAAAGCAGAGTTTTTGCTCATCGATGCTCCCGGTGGGTTAAGGCGTGAAACCGTTGCGGCGCTCCGCGCGGGACAGGAAGTGTTATTGGTCACTCTTCCCGAAATTTCAGCAGTTTCAGGCATGATGAAGACCCGCTTGATAGCGGATTTTTTTGGTTTGAAGCCTATCGGCATCGTCATCAATCGCATACTTAAAGAAGAGTTTGAACTCACAAGCTTGGAAATCGGGCATCTACTCGACCTGCCCGTGCTCGCGGAGGTACCTGAGGATGTAAACATCAAGAAAGCTTTCAACTTAGGAAAAATCGCGGTTGACGCAAGCCCGAATTCACCTGCTTCTAAGGCTATCAACGCATTAGCCAAAAAGCTCGTGGAAATGAAAACCAGAAAGTCAAAGGCTTGATCACTTTTTATTAATGAGGCCGCTGGCACGTTTCAGGATTGCCGCCTCATACTCTACCAGCAGCGACTTTCGGATGCGCTCAAAACGTTTGATTTTTGCGTTAAACTTGTGCACGGAGAAGGCCGTTATAAAAATCGGTACCGCAATAGCAATTATTAAGAGGGGGTACGCCAGGGATAATCTGCCCAGAAATTCTAAACCACGGACGACCAAGATTACTAAAAACAGGAACAACCCGAAAATCCAGGAAGCAAAGCCAAATCTTAACATCCGTTTTGCGTAGACCCACTGAAACTCTGTGATGTGGCGGAGTTCTCGCTCTGTTATCTCCAGTTCCCGCTTTATAGCTGATGCACTTTTTACCCGTGAATGCTTTTTTGACATAACAACTTATCGTAGTCTGCCTAAATTTAAAGGTTATTGTATCGTTTATCAATAGAAAATACTTTTTTTGGATTTGGTTTAGCCACTTATGCAAGTTCGGCCTCTGATTCGAGAAGTGTTGCGGCCAATTTCTTGAACGCTTTTGTGGCCAGTGCTTTTGGCGAACGCACGACTACAGCTTCACCGAGGGCAGCTGCACGCTTGACTTCGATATCTTCAGGGATAACCCCGAGTACTGGTAGTTCCAAGATGGACTCTATTTCATTTTTGGGTAGATCTGTGCGATCCCCGCTTGCGCGGTTAATTATCAACTCAGGTGATTTTGTATGAAGGCGCTCAACAACACGTTTTATTTTCATGGCTTCTAAAACAGAGGCAAAATCTGGAGTCACCACAAATATGGCCTCTTGAGCAGCGGCCAGCGCGGTTATTGAATCATGTCCCAATCCAGATGAGCTATCGACGAGCAAGAAATCTGCATTATCGGCGAGTTCCAACACCACTTTTTTTAACCGCTCGAGTTTTATCTTTTGAACCCCTTCGAGCGACATTCCGCATGGTACGACATTCAGGCCAGCCGGACCTTTGTAAACCGCTTGCTTGGCCTTTTTTTTACCCGCGAGCACCTCGTGCAGTGTTATTTCTTTTCCTTCAAGACTGAGCATCAGCCCCAAGTTCGCCATGGTCACGTCGGCGTCTAGGACGATGGTCTTTTTACCGAGTTGCGCGAGCGCAGTACCTAAGTTTGTAACCACGGTGGTCTTCCCAGTCCCACCTTTACCGGATGCAAATACTATAATGCGCGTCATAGGGCCCGATATTCCTTTGTACAAGTAACTTAAAATCTGCTGTTTAATCAATTCATCCGAGCAACTCAAGAGAAAAGTTAATACTGACGCGGCAAAATTTTCAACGTGGTCAATGTGAGGGGCCAGCTCAGCATCGAGTTTATCGTCGTGATTTCGGGATTGCTTATAATCCTTGCCACGATTACGATGCCGATGTACAATCAGGCGCGAGCCGACGCCGAGAAGGTCTCGAAGCTTGCGGATGCGCGCGAGGCCGCAAACACGATAACAAATGCCCTCAATACTGTTTATGCCGCAGGCGTTGGTTCAAAACAGACGGTTGAGTACCAGCTGCCGAGAGGAGTAGTAAAAATATACGCGGATGTGAACGTCGATGGGGTAGACACCACCGATAACGATGTCACCCCCGACAATCGCATGGATGTTCAAATCTGGCTTGACCTAGATGGAAACGGCGAGTGGGACAACAAACGCGAAGCGATCATACTGCTCGAGACCCTTCTGTCAAGCGAGAATAATGAAAATCGTGTGATTGTTGGAGATGAAAACTTCAAGGTTGGTTCAGGTCTCCATCGGACGACTTTCACGTACGAGTACAGGGATGGCTTGAGGTACATTGTAATCTCCGATATCGAGGTGGCTTGAAGATGCGAGGGCAAGCAGCCGTCGAATACTTGCTCATCTTTTCGGCAGTTTTGGTGATATTCGCTACGGTCACGTTCGGGCAGATGATAAACCCTGCGCAGGATGCTGGAAGAGATACTGCATATCTTTCCCAAGCTAGATTCGCCGCCGATGCGATTGCTGGGGCAATAAACTCCGTGTACAGCAATGGAAAAGGGGCAGTGAAAAGCGTGAGTTTCCCCATGGACCACAACTGGAACTTGCAGCTCACGGAGAACACACTCACGATCAGCCTAGAGATCTCGAGCGGGACCCAAAATGTCCAAAGTAATCTCAGGTACGGGTTTAACGGTTCCATACAAAACCTCTCGGCTGGAACCTACACGGCAATTGTAGAGTGGTCGAGTGCCAACAATAGTCTCACTCAGGACAACTACAAAATCACAATAAACATTAAGCCGGTGGAGGGCTGACGATGGGATTTCGCGAGCGAGGATTTTTCTCGATTGACGCAGTGTTCGCGGTTACCCTCCTCCTGATGATTTCAGCATCATTTTTAAACATTTACTCAGGGCGAAATCAAGCTGCTGAACTGATGGGCGCTAGGTTGGAGGCCAGAATCATCGGTGAAAAGCTCGTTGCTGCGATAAACACCGTGTATGCGAACGGGTCGGACTTCGAGCTTTACGTGAACCTGCCATCGAAAATTGGAAGCTACTTTTACCAAATCAGTTTCGACAATACCACGCGGCAAATCTTAGTTGAAAATTCGGCTTGGGGAGCTGTCAGTGTGGTGGCAGTCTGTAAAAAAGTTGATAATTTCGTGCTGGGGCAGGAAAATTTGGGAAATACAATTCTGGTGCATTGGGTGGGCAACAACGTGGAGGTCACGAACGCATGAGGGGCCAATCCAGCGCGGAGATGTTGATTCTCGTCGGGGCAATCCTCGTGGCGGTTGCATCGCTCCTATATTCGGGTGCCGGAAGCAACGAGATGGCAGTTGTGATGTCGGCAGTTCGTGCTGGAGCGGAAAATTCGATTGTTGCCTTGGACATCGAGTACGGGTGTACAATTGATATCGAACAGCTCGACTTCGACGCGGGCACCATAACGATTCATGTCACGGTGAGGGGCGGGCCACCACCGGATAACCAGAGCATCTCAGACAACATCAGGGTGGGGGCTCTCAAGCACATTTACAATGCCGTCGTCGGTTTTCTTCCAGAAACTGCAGAACCTGTCAAGACTAGCCACTACACCTATGATGTGGCGGTGGAGGTAACGAGGGTGACCAAATGAAAGAGCGAGGACAAATTTTCACTCTCGACATGTTCTTCGCGCTGGCCCTGACGGTGTTAGTGGTAAGCTACTCCGGGCTGGCGCTTGAGCAGGCGCGCAGGCAGGCCGAGGAATACTCGCTCCGGTATTCGATCGAGCGCGCGGCAAATGATGCTGCGGATGTGCTCGTGAAGACTCGGGGTATGCAAGCAAATTGGGAGAAGAACTTGCCAATCGTCGAAACCCTTGGGTTGAGCCTTGGGCCCGTCAACCATATCTCATTCGGAAAGCTCGGCGGACTCGCGTGCATATTGGACAATTGGGATAATCCAGCGTGGGAAGACGCGGTGCAGGCGGTAAAGGGGCTCTTCGGTGGGTCTGAGAAATTTGAGGTTGCGATATTTAACGAGAGCGGTGATGAAATGTGGCGCATCTGGCCGAGGGATGAAACTGAGAATTCGAGTTCAGAGAACTCTCTAGAGGTTGTCGTGGTGAGACGCTCCGTAATCGCAAATTATGGGGAGAACAGGTACTCTAGTGGACAGCTTTGGAATGAGGAAGGAGGGCGAACAGTTTTTGGCACGGACAATTTTTGGATAGGCCCCGGAGAACTTCAAGCATTTGATTGGTACGTAATTCTTTTGACGATCGGGAAAGCAGGTCTTCCTGTAGAGATTTATATAAACATACCACCTTTTCCCCCACCCACATACAAATTTAATCCACCTTATCAGCCGGAGGGAGACTTCTGGCCGGATGAACACGGGGGGATGGATGAATATCTTGTGGAGAACGCATACAACACGATAACAGTAGTTTCTGAGGGCAAGCCAAACACATGGGCGATAGTGTACCTTGTAGCGGTTCCCGCATGCTCGCAGCCTGAAAACGCTATATTGGCATTGGCCCCCAAGCCTGCGATACTCGAGGTGAAGCTGTGGAGGTAGGGTCATGAGTTTTGGAAGGGACCAAAGAGGATTCATATTCAGCCTCGACGCGACGCTGGCGATGCTAGTTGTGATGATTGTGATGGCAGGGGTAGTTCACGTGAGCAGCCCTGAGCTCATCTACGGGCAGCACGGATACCTGCGCTTGGAACGTCATGCCAACGATGCGCTCGAGGTGATGCAGCTTTCGGGCACGCTGGACAACATCATAAATTTGCTCGTTGAAGGGGAAAACTCTTTGGCTGAGGAACTTGCCGAAAACGAGCTACGAAAAATCTTGCCAGGTGAAGTACAGTTTAGGTTTCTAATAGGAGACGAAAGTAATCCTCGGCTGGATAATGTTTACCCGAGCGTTGAAAATCATGCTGAGTGGTATAGCAATTTTATAAAAGCCGAAGATATCGCCGTTGCAACTCGTGTTTCACGATTTCCGCCTGAAAACGTGTTTGATTCTGTTACCCTTTACGTGTGGCGGGGGGCGGGGATATGAGAATGCGCCAAGACCAACGTGGGTTCGTTCTGAGCGGGATCGCGCTGCTGCTCGTACTGCCGGCTATGCTGCTTGTGGCCTCTTGTTTTGCAATCATTGAGATGGGTGGAGAAGCCGCTGCGTTACAGGCCTCCGCTGACAAGGTGTTCTATACTGGGAATGATATCGAGCGCGTGGTAAAGGATTTGTGGGGTGAAAGTCTGCTAATCGAAAATGCCGACATCACGCTTAGTAAGCTCGCCGACAACTACCGTGCCGCCACCGGGTTGCTCGTGGATATCACGCCTAGTTGGATGTTGTGGATTCATGTCATAAACACAGGAGAAAATCATCTTGCTGGGACACAGTACTGTAATATTATTGAGAACGCTCCCGGGGAGAATTGGTCCTACTACTTCGAGGATGAAAATGAAGCTTTCTGGGGCGGCGGAGAACCAGATCATGATGAGCCCGTCTTGTTTGTCGAAAAAATCGGTGAAAATCTCCGAATAACTATCGAGGACTACGACGGCATCTATCACTCGGATGTTTATTATTCAGACCAACTGCTTTGGGATTGGGTCGGTGGTCTTGAGCAGGCCCATGTTGGGGAGAACACCGAGGTGGAAGGCGTGGCACAGCTTAGAGTGTTTATTGACGTTAGAGATCCGAGAGGCGCCGTGCAGTACTCGTCGACGGTGGATTTAGGGTAGGATATTTGGTGAAGAAAATGCCGCGAAAAAGTTCCAGAACCACCGATTTCTTTCGCAGGGTCGGTAATGCGGTTCTAGGGGTCGGGAAGCTCCCCAGCAAGCTGAAACGCAGGACGCCAAAGGTAAAGAAAAAGATCCCGCAGATACGAAGGCCCGAAATCCCAAAAATGTTTCAGAGCTTCTTCGAGCGGCGCCACACGGGATGGCCCGAGTACGTGATGCTCAAGGCGCAGCTGGCGATCCTCTCGCTCTTCGCGGCTGCGGTAATTTACATCGCGTTGTTGCATGCAGAAATTTTTATCTTCACTTCCCTGCTTCTTGCGCTGAGCGCTTACCTATTTTACTTGACGGCAACTCAGCTCAAGCACGCATTCAAACGAGACTATTCCGCCTACCGAAGCTTCGTGATCATGTGTGTGGCCATCGCTTGGGTCTTTGTGCTGGTATTCCGACACTCCCCTATCGAGTTCTCAATCGAAGCACCTCACCTGGCATTCATTCCCCCTTTGGCAGCGATGGGATTCGTGTTCGTGGCGTTTGCGGTATTCAGGCTCAAGTACGGCCGAAACTTCACCTACGGCACGGTTGAAGAGATTCGGGGCAAGCGGGCGGTGGTCCGGATAAGTTACGACATCTGCAGCAACGTGAAGTCAGGCCTGTACGTGGTGGAGAGCTTCGCCAAAATTAAGAGAGGGGACTTGGTAAAAATCAGCGTGGAGCGGCCGATGCTGGGGCTCCGAGGGGCAAAAGTAAGAGCGATCTTGGGGAAGTCCAAGTAACCCGCAACATCGATGAAATACTCAAAATGTGAAAGCTTCACACGTGAACGGCTCAAGAAAGCTCATACACTCTACAAATGATATCTTTTCTTTTGATAGATTCACTTAGCTATTGGCCCCCTGTTTAGAAAAGTGCCCCAACGAGACTTGGGATGACTACATTATCCATCACGTTGTCGATTTGGCCGCCGACGTTTGAACCCAAGGTTTGAGAGGCGAGGAAGATAGAAGCAACTATACCGGCTACGAGTGCCAGCACGGCCCCTAGCATCAGCAAGTACTCGGTTGCCCCTTGAGAGCGCTCACTCATCTTCGTGACCATGGGCCACACAAAAAAGAATAGAGGGGGACAGGATAAAAACCTACGTTATCGTTATCGTTTGATCCGAGAAGTAGATGTGGCCACTGGGTTTGTGCTTCAGGCTCACGTAGTAGTTGCTTGGGGAGTACGTCCCAAGGCTAGTGTATGGGGCTTTCAATTCTACGTCTTCGTTCTTCCAGTCATAGGTTCCATAAATCGTGCTCACGGAATACTGCCAGTCGTCCGCCGAGATAGAGCCCGTATCTATGTTGACTCTGATTTCGTTGTCCACATGAGTGGCGGTGGCAGACAGGGGCGGGAAAGATGGCCCCCTTGTCACATAGTAGGCCGCCACCGCAACTACGACAAGCGCCGCCGCTAGGATTAACATGTACTCGGTCGCGCTTTGTCCGTACTCTTTTCTACCTCCACTCATCCTATCCCCTCCCAAATGTGGGCGTTTCTTACAAGCAGGTCAATGCGCTTAAGATATCGTTATCTTGGTGTCCGAGAAGTAGATGTGGCCGCTCGGCTTATGCTTCAGGCTAACGTATTGGTTACCTGTACCGTATGTCCCCAAGCTAACGGATGGTGCTTTTAGTTCAACAGTCCCATCTGTCCAGTTAGTGCTTTCCGGAGTGTTGCTCACAATATATTGCCAGTCTCCAGAGGGGATTGACCCAGTTTCGACGTTAATTTTAATCGTGTTGTCACCAGACTTTACTGCTGTTACAGCCACTGCTGGGTAACCACCGGTGCTCGTCACGTAGTACACCGCTATGGCAACGATAACCAACACTGCTGCCAACATCAACAGGTACTCTGTAGCGCCTTGACCCTTTTTAGACAATCTCATTTTTTTCACCTCTTTATGAGAATCTTCCTAAATTTGGGGTTATAAAGGTGCCCCCACATTTCTGGGCAAAAGTCGACATTTTTGTAGAAAGCTTAAAAGCACCCAGCATCCAACTTATTTT
>JAOUPD010000142.1 GCA_029880065.1 Hadesarchaea archaeon | reverse complement strand
TAAACCAGGAAAGAAGTGCCGCTTTTGACATACCCAACTGAAGCAGACTTCTACCCAAGACTATTTCGACAAGTGTCGGTGTATAAAGTGGACCACCGATAACTGAAGCCAGAAGTATGCCTGTTATTCCGGTTAAGTAGCCTTCAACCATTTCTTGAGGAGTATAGGCAGTAACATACCCTACTATGATGAGTCCTACAATGAAAAATGGCATTATTTGCTTGGCTAGATATCCCCCAAACTTCAAAGCAGAAATTAATCTTTCGTCGAGCGGGGGCTTGACGATTTCAATGGTTTGCTTGGTTGCGTTGGGATTTTGGTTTATTTGGTGTTCTTTTTCAACTGTCTTTCCCCATGGGGTCTTGGAGATTATGAGACCAGCGAGTACTGCTGTTATCAAAGATACTATTATGCGTACCGCGGCGATTTCCCATGAGATGAATTCTCCAGTTATGAGTATTGTGAGTATGTTTGCCGCTGGAGCCATAAGGAGAAACGTCATTGCTGGGCCTATTCCTGCACCTGTGTATAGTATTCCTGCGAAAAGAGGAACCATTGTGCATGAGCACACGGTGAAGAAGGGTGCTAGTCCAGCTCCAATTGCGTAGCCTGCAACTTTGCTGCTGCTCATATGTTTGGTCATTATTTCTTTTGGCATAAACTCGTAAACTAGACCCGCAGCTGTAAAGGCGAAAAGTAGGCATATCCATCCATGAGAAAAGTAATCCCAAAGATAGTAGAATGGAATTTCGTACCAGTTGTATTTTGAGAAGTCTTCTGGTTGTAGGGTGGGAGCTATAGAGTATGCCTTAATCCGCGTGTAGATTAGGTAACCTATAACTGCAAGGACGAAGACTAGGACAAGGGCTGTTCTAATCTTTCTGATTGCTTGTTCATTCATCTTTGGCACTTTACTTAGCCGCTTCTTTTACCAGCTTTTCGATTTCGTCTTGCTTGGGTACTCTTCCCATGATTTTGACTGTGCCGTTGATCGCTATAGCTGGAGAAACCAGAACTCCGTATTTCATTATGATTTGCTTTGAAATTATGTTGGCCTTTTCTACTTTTACGGATATCCCTGCTTGTTGGAGTTTTTCAGCGGCCCGTTCTACAGCCCTTTTCGCTGTTTGACAACGCATACAGGCTGGTTCGGGACCTATGACTTGGACCGTTATCTCTTTCATGTTGATCACATCCAGAGTTATTAATAAAGAATCATAAAAATATTTAAATATTGTTATATAGTACTTGCTGTTATGAGCTTTCCTGAAAAGGATTGGACTAAATTCAAAGCTAAAATATTCAAGGCGTTAGGAGATCCCACGCGTCTAAAAATCGTACGTTTCCTCCAAAATGGGGAAAAGTGTGTTTGTGAGATTGTTCCGCATGTGGGGCAATTGCAACCCTCTGTTTCACGCCATTTAAGGATATTGAGAGACTGTGGGATACTTAAGTTCAGAAAAGATGGGAACAGACGATTATATTCCCTAACCGATCCAGAATTCATTAAGGTTCTTGACAGCATTGATGTTGAACTGACACGGTCTTTGTCACAAAGACTGATTGAAAAAATAATACCAGTTTGAGGGGGGAGTCATGTCCGTAAAACTCGAAACATTCACCGCGGAGCGTCCGTGCGCTGGGTGCACACACCTGCTAAAGTTAGCTGATGAAATCGAGAAGAAGTATGAAGGAAAGGTGGAGGTCATTAGGCACATAGGATCCTGCGAAGAGTTTGAGAAATACGAGCTCACCATTGTTCCCGCAGTTGTTCTAAATGAAGGAAAAATAAAAATCATGAATGTTTGTCCAAGCCTGAAAACTCTTGAAACAGCCTTAAAAGAAATGGGGGTATAACATGGTGTTAAAAGTGGGGGTCTTCGCTTCACAACCACCCTGTTCTGGCGGAAGACTCTTACTCAAATTGATGGAGGAAATCAAGGAGGAATACGGAGATCAAATTGAAGTTGAAGTTTACCCGGGTCCATGCGATCACCTGAAGAAGTACAAAATCGATGTCAGCCCAGCCCTCGTAATTGACAAAGACATTTGGACCATAGGTGTCTGCCCGAGCAAACAGACGCTGAAGGATGCACTCCATGAAGCTGGAGTCTGAAAAGTGTGATCAGCATGCCAAATCCAAAGTTTCTTGCAACTTGCCATGGAGTTCGTCGTGAAGAAATAGACTGGCACCCCCGCGTAGAGCCTGAATTGTGCATAGGTTGCGGCCTCTGCGTTCTAGATTGCGGTCGTTCTGTCTACAAGTACGATTTCAAAAGCAACAAACCAGTTGTTGTGGAACCACTAGACTGCAAGATAGGTTGCGTAGCCTGCACCAACG
>JAOUPD010000038.1 GCA_029880065.1 Hadesarchaea archaeon | reverse complement strand
TTGGGTATAGGGCACCTCCCGAAATGAACCACCACGATTTCTCCGTCGAAAGCGCGGCAGGCATCGATGCTTCGCCGCGTCTGCTCCAGCGTCAGCTCCCAGAGCTTGCGGTAATGACTGGCTGGATTTAAATCCCAGAAGCTCGCGTGAACTGAAGCCTGAAGCCCGTGAGTTTCTAGGAGTTCCTTTATGCCAGAAAGTTTGCGGTGGTCGTAGTCGGGCGGGAAGTGGGGAACATCATAAACTATTTCAACACATTCGACACCAAGTTTAGCGCTCGCACGAATCGCTTCCTCAATCGAAGCGTTGACGAAAGGCAGGCTCGAAAGGCCCAGTTTCATGATATCACCTATGCACATGCGTGTACTCAGATTTAAAGTTTGGATTTTCTCATGGTTTCAGTTGCAAGCTTATGTGCTGCGCGGAGCGGCTCGGGCAAGCGGTACTTGCGTGTGGTTTTGAGCGTGATTTTAATAACGGTTTTGAGCGAGAGCTTGTGACCGATGCTCACGTAGACGGGCTTTGCATTCGGTTGGGTTCTGAGCACTGCCCCAACGATTTCGTCACCATCCTTAAGCATCGAATGTGCCCCTTTCCTTTTGGATGGTAATGCTGCCTCACCGCACAACCTGCTTTTCGCGACACCTAGCACAGGCTTGTTGAGCGCCACGCCGAGATGACAGGCCAAACCTGCTCTTCTGGGATGGGCAAGTCCTTGGGCCCCCACCATGTAAACGTCTGCCTCTAGCCCCTCAACGGCCTTCAACATCCCCTCGAGTTCTCGAAAGGCCAAGAAGGTTGGGATGTATGGAAACTTCAACCTCACCGCGACGGCTTTTTGTTCGAGCACCTCAAGGCTTTTGTAATCGAGCACCGCACAGGCAGCGCAGGCAAGATTCCCTCGCGCAAACGAAATGTCACAACCTGCGATAGTTTCAAGATTGCCGAAGCGATCCTCCTTGACAACTCGCCTTGCTATCCGCTTCTGGATCCGAGCCAGATTGTCGAGGTCGAATTTCGGGGGGCGCAGGATTGGAAGCATTTTGGACCCGATACCGCTTTTGCGCAGAAGCTATAAATTTCGAGCGCTTAGTAAGTTCGATGGCCATGCGAACGAAAGGGCCGAAGTGCAAGCTTTGTGGTAAGGGCATCTCAATCATGAGCTACGATGCCGCTTATCTCAAAGTCGTGAAGCCGGGTGAGGCAAAAGCTGGCTTCGTGTGCTGGGGATGTGCCAAGAAACTGCTGGGCGAGAAGCTTGAGGGATTCTAGGCGGGCTACTTGGTGAAGGCAACTCCCAAGGACCATGCGCTGATGACTCTAGCTATCAAGCGTCGCGGCAAGTTCGTCGACGTGCCGCACATCCAGGAAAAGCTCAGCCGGGACGCGGGTGAAAAATTCGAGGAGCGCAAGGCGCGTGAGCTACTCAATGAGTTGGTAAAGAAGGGCCTACTCGAGGAGCGCGGTGGAGAGTACGCAATCACTGATGGCGGGCGCAAGTTCTTCGACAAGCGGTGGCGGGAAATCGGGGAGCAGCTAAACCAGGACTATCTCAAGGTCTATCGGGCAAAGCAGTACTACCCCCATGTGATCGATGCCATGCTCGAGTTTTGTCGTGACCGCTGGGTTTCCGTTTTTCGCCTGTTCACCGGGCGCGCGTGGCTTCAGCGCAAACTCGGCCCCCGATACATCACGATAAAAAGCTCAAAGGATGTGCAGCGATGGCTCGACGTGCACGGAATAGATTTTATTCCTTACATTCACCGTGTGGGGAGCGATCGTCCGGACTGGCTCGTGATCGATTTCGATGCGGGGAAAAAGGTCCCTGTGGAAAGAACAAAGCAGGCAGTCGAGGCGGCACACAGGATGCTTTCCGGATATGGCATCGATCCAGCGACCAAGTTCTCGGGCTCTCGCGGGTTCCAAATCTGGGCGCAGTTCAAGCTGCACGACCTGCCTAAAGATTATAAACCCAAGCAACTTCGGACCGAGCGGCGGGAGCGAAATTTCTTCAGCTTCTACGCGGACATCGTGCGATTCACAGAGTCAAGTGTGGCGGAGCGCTTGCCGGGGCTGACGACGGCCGAGACGGCGAAGAAGGAGGCCCGTGTTGACAAAGTCCTGTTCGACGCGTCGATTATCAAACCAATGGGCGACGTTCGCGCGCCCTACAGTATGCATTTTAAGACAGGTTTGATCTCGGTGCCTTTGAAGCTTAAGGAACTCAAGCGCTTCAAGCTCGAGCAGGCCGACCCCGAGCTAGTGGCGAAGCGCTACGAAGAGCGTGGGAACGAGTTCAGGCTGGAGCCAGCGGACGGAAGCGAACTCTTCAAATCAGTTGTCGAGTGGTGTGTGCGCTAGTTTTCCCGTTTATAAACAACCTCCACACAAAGCCTCGGCGGGAGAAATGGAACTGATTCATTATCAGACCCTTGAAGCCGTTTGCCCCGAGGAACTCCGAGCGCTTCAGGCCCTTAAGGAGGAATTCAATACGCAGCGCAGTTTTAACGAACGCATCAAGCTGTGGCGGAAGTCGGATATCCTCGAAGGAATGGAGCCGCGCGACGCTCGATGGGGTTTCACCCAAGTCCGCAGCCACGAGGAAAGGTTAAGGGTCGTCCTAACGGTGAGGCGCATGTCCGCGGCGACGCCTAGGCTCACTTGGGTACTCTACGATGACGGCGACGGCGGAAGGGAAGTCATGCTCAAAGGCGGCAGGCACGTGGCGTAGTGTCCTATATAGGACAGGTGATGGCATGGCGTACCTGCTCATTTACGACTTAAATGGTCGAAGCACCGCAAGGCGGAAGATGAATCGCTATCTGAAGCGTAATGCGCAGTTGGTGCAACATTTGGTGTGGAGGTTTCGAGATTTGGCCGCACTGCGAGCGGCGGCAGAGCGCGTGCTCGCGGCTAATGGCAAGGTACTGGCGTTTATCGAGTCGGATCGGATTCTTCTAACATCGGGGGAGGTTAAACATCTTTTACTGTGTCCCAAATAGGACAATCCACTCCAAAACGCAAACTGTTTCAAATAGGACACCAGAATTTTAAGACTGAATATTTTTACTGCTCGCCTTCCCGACCCTTGCATCGATGACAACATGGTCGACGCCGGGCGCATAACGCTTGACGACGCGCTTGCCCAAAATCTCAACCTCGCGCCCAGCCGCCGCGTCGAACACGCGTTTGACCGGCCGCTCGAACCGCAGTTCTGAAGGCACACTCTCGTGATAGTGGATGACACCTCCGCTGGGTTTGAGCACTTCGAGCGCCAGCGGGAGATAGCGATGGGTCACGTGCAGGATGCCCATCACCACACGATCCGCGACACCCCGAGGAGTGACTGCCGAGCAATCGCCCAGCAACGGTTTCACGATATGCCCGACTCGGTTCAGCCTGATGTTCTCGCGCAGGTAACCATAGGCGACGGGATTCAGTTCGACCGCGTAAATCTGGCTCGGCCTCGCGTGTTTCGCGATGGGGATGCCGAATTGCCCAACCCCTGCAAACAAATCGACGACGACCTCTCCCGGCTGGACGAGCTTTGGAAAGCGTGCACGTTCGTAAACGTTGCCTAATGAAAACATCACTTGAGCAACATCGAGTTTGAACAAGCAGCCATTCTCACGGTGCACAGTCTCCGTTGATGGGTCGCCAGCGATTACCTTCAGCTTCGGCCTGCGGTATCGCCCTGAAATCGCGCCTTCCCGGAGCGCGACAGTTCGCACCCCTTTAAGCCCAAGCAACGCCCGCGTAACTTCGCCTTGTTTGGGCAGGAGCTGCGGGGGCAGGTAGATAATCGCGATGTGGCCGACGCGATTGAAGCCGGCGGGGAGGAGCTCAATTTCTTTGGGAGTGAGCACACTGCGAAGAGCCTCCCGCAAATATCGCATACGAGCGTCCCTCACTCAATCAAACAAAAATTACCGCTTGCTCCTCGGCCTAGCCCTTCCCCGCTTGCTCGGCTTGGTGACTCCAACTACCTCTAAGAACTTTCGCCCCACCTGTCGATCTATCGCGCGCTTAAGAACTCGCTTGCTTTTTGCCTTGATGGCCTTAAGGGGGATCATCGCTCCGGCCATGCGCGCGTGTCCCCCCGCCGAGCCGATTTCGCTGAAGGCCTGTCTGAGTGCCTGCCCGAGATGTATCGCTATATCGTTCGTTCGAGCCGAAACGCAAACCAAGTTGTTCCATATCCCGTAGACCAACACCGTCTGCACTCCCTCGCGTTTGAGCAGGAAGTCCGAGGCTTGGGGGAGGGTGTCCCGATCATCAACTTCGCCGACGTTCGTTATTAGATAGCCCCCATTGAGTTTGCTCCCCTTGATGGCGCGCGCGAGCACATCAAGGGCATCGGGCGGAACCGCCGGGGACTGGAGCTTCCCGAGCAGCTCAACGTCCGCCAGCTTCATGAGGTGTTCGAATGCTTCGAAATCGGTGGGTGTGGTTCCACGGGTGAAGTTCATGGTGTCGGTTAGGGTCCCGATCACAAGCGCAGCTGCAGTTGCTCCGTCAATCGCCACCGCAGCGTACCTGAGGTAATTCGTCAAGAGCGTCGATGTGGATCCGACGACCGTGATGTCTTGATACCTCGCCCGCACCTCGCTCGAGGGTACGGGATGGTGGTCGATCACAATCGTGGGCAAGATATCTTTGGGGAGGGCGCAGTTAGCGTGGGTTGCCACGTCGACGAGCGCAAACGCAGTATAGTTGTCGAACTTGACATCCTCGGCGTGAAGTAAATCCAAATCGAGCAAATTAACTAGGGCGCGGTTTTGCTGGTGGCCTATGCTTCCATCGTAAATGATGTCGGCATCTATCCCAAACGCTTTCGCGTAACGCTTCAGCGCCACACCGCTCGCGATTCCATCTGGATCGGGGTTTGTCTGGAGCACGATCGCTATCCTTCCCCCGAGTTCCCCGAGCAGCGCGCGTAGGCGCTTTTCTTTCACCATCCCTTTCAACTCCTCAAACCTACTGAGGGTGAAGTTCGCGAGAATTTGGGATGAGGGTAGAGCATCGCTGGCGCCCAAGTGCTTGACTTCCGCCGTCTCAGACTCGTCCAGAACTCGAGCGACCACTACGGGGTCTATCTTCAGCTCTGTCTTCAAGCGGTTGATTGCCCCCAGCGCCCGCTCGGTGAGGCGGAAATCGGGAACCATGAGAAGTACGACCTCCGCCCGCGAGATTCCGGCATCTTTGAGCACATCGGGCAGGCAAAAGTCGCCCACTAAAGCGCTGTAGCCCATTTTCTTGAACAATTCGATTTTTTTGGCGTCCTTATCAACCACTACTAGTTCCGCTCCGCGCCTCTTGAGCCTGCTCGCCACCGAAAATCCGACATCACCGCAGCCTAGTACAAGGTACACTCGTTCACCGCGCATACTTATTGGGTTCACATATTAATGACTAATTGGTGAGGTAGTGAAACGATTTGTGGTGGCCGAGCTCTCGGTGGTGCCGATCGGGACTTCGAGCACGAGTTTGAGTGATTACATCGCGACCGCCCTACGCGAGGTCAAGCGGGCTGGAGTGAAGTACCGACTCTGCCCGACGAGCACTGTCTTTGAGGCGGATTTGGAGACAGTACTGGAAGTCGCTAAAGCGGCGCACCGAGCCGTCATCGATGCTGGTGCCAAGCGCGTGGTCACGACACTCCGCATAGACGAGCGCTTGGATGAGCTTCGGACGATGGAGGAGCGCATCGAGCGGGTGGCAGCCAAGGTCAAGTGAGGGCAAATTTGTTCCTTGCCCCCTGCGGTCCCGAGCTGGAGCGATAGGTTTATAAAGCAGTTTTACCCCTAAAAATTCAACCTTGTTGGTGATTATCATGGAATTTTGCCCCAAGTGTGGCAGTATGCTCTTCCCCACGAAAATCGGGCGTTCAAGACGGCTGGTATGCCCTCGTTGCGGCCATAAAAGCAAGATAAAACAGCGTGCAGCTTACAAAATCAGCGAGAAGGGGAAAGAACCGAAAGAGGTCCCCGTCATCATCGAGAAGAAGAAAAAGAAAAAGCCAGCCGAACGGGAGTACGAGATCGAGCCCCCAGAGTACGACGAGGAATTTTACGAGGGAGAGAGTTAGACTCTTACCACTGCCCCATCAAGTGCATGACCACATGCGCACGAGCGTTTTTTTGGTATTTGGGGGATTGCTTTGAACATCAGTTTTTGAACTCGACCTATGTTTTCCTTCATTAGCTCGGCAACTTCTGCGTGGGTGAGCTTTGTTTTTGAAATTCCTGCCGCGAAGTTCGTCACGACCCCGACTGCCGCGTAACAGATTTCGAGTTCTCGAGCCAGCACGCACTCGGGCACGTTCGTCATTCCCACGAGATCGCAGCCCAAGCGGCGCAAAGCTTTGATTTCTGCCGCCGTCTCGAAGCGTGGACCCTCAGTACACCCATAGGTCGCACGGGGATGGAGATTGAGTTTAAGGCCCCTAGCTGTTTTAAGTAGCACATCTCGTAGCTCGGAGCAGTAGGGTTCCGTGACATCGATGTGAGCGACGCCTTTTTCACCTCCTTCGTAAAAAGTCTGGGCGCGCCGCTTCGTGAAATCGATAAACTGATAGAGCAACACCAGCTCCCCGGGGCGCATCTTGGGGTTGAGTGAGCCACAGGCGGTAGTCGCGAATGCCCGCTTCACGCCCAGCTCGTAGAGTGCCCAAAGGTTCGCGCGATAGTTGACGAGGTGAGGTGACGCGGTGTGTCGCTTGCCGTGGCGGGGCAAAAACGCAACTCGGCGCCCGCCTAATGTGCCGATAACGATTTCAGGCGAGTTGCCGTATGGGGTGTTCACGAAGGTGGTGCTCTCCTTCTCGAGGGTGCCTATTGAATAAACGCCGGTTCCGCCAATTATCGCGATCTCAGCCTTCATTTTCCTAACCTTCGCTCTCGCCCTTGGTAATTGCGGATAGCGCGCAGGAACTCGATCTTGTTGAACTCAGGCCAGTTCGCCTCGCAGAAGTAGAGCTCGCTGTAGGCCGACTGCCAGAGCAGGAAACCGCTCAGCCGCTCCTCCCCGCTGGTGCGGATGACCAAATCCGGGTCGGGTATGCCGGCAGTGTAGAGGTGGCTATTTATGATGCTTTCGTCGACATCGCTGGGTTTGAGCTCGCCTCGTTCGATGCGTTCGCATATCCTTCGAACCGCCTCGGCGATTTCAGCTCTCCCTCCATAACCAACAGCGATGTTTAAGGTGTAGCCATCGTAGCCCTGAGTTACTTCCTGTACTTCCTCGATTGCTCTCCTCACCTGCTCGGGTAAACGACTTAGATCGCCTATCACGCGAACGCGTATTTTATACTTATGAATGCGTTCATCATTCGCCACTTTTTTGAATTTCTTAGCAAACAAATCCATAAGCGCTTTTACCTCCTCGCTCTGTCGGTTGAAGTTCTCGGTCGAAAAGGCGTAGACTGTGATGTGTTTAACGCCGAGTTCTTGGCACCACTTCAACACCTCTTCGAGCTTTTTCGCCCCCAGTGCGTGCCCCTGCAGCTTGTTTAACCCTGCTTTCTGCGCGAAACGGCGGTTCCCATCCAAGATTATCGCTATGTGTCGCGGAATGTTTCCCCGCTGCTTTACCTCCTCCAACAACTGCTGCTCGTAGTACTTCGCCGCCATGGCCCGCAGCCTAGCCACGCCCGGCAATTTCGCTATCGGAAGCTTTTCGATGATCATACAACCCCAAAACAATTACTTCGTGCTGCTTTAAATTTTTAGGGCCTGCACCCAACAGACTGCGTTGACTCCTCCGTGCATGTGCTACAGTGATATCTCAGGGTTAAAATTTGGAGGTTAGAAAGTTCACGAAATGTAATCCAAAATTCTCTAGTCTTACCAAATCACCATAGAAAGTGCCGAAAACTCAAAAAACGAAAAATTTTTAACCCCAAAAAAGAAAATAAAATTACTTTTTGGGGCTGGCGGAGGACGGGGGGTGAATAACCTCCCAAGGCAGAAAATGTGTCACACGTAAGCAAGATTGAGCTCCGCGGGTTTAAATCATTTGGAAACACAAAGGTGAGCATTCCCCTTTCGAGAGGTTTGACTGCCATCGTCGGTCCAAACGGTTCGGGCAAGAGCAACGTCGTCGATGCGCTCTGTTTCGTGCTGGGGGGGATGAGCGCGAAGCTCATGCGCGCTGAGCGCTTTTCTGATTTCCTCTTTAACGGGGGCAACGGCCAACGCCCAGCCCCTTTTGCTGAGGTTTTACTCCATTTCAATAATGAAGACGGTGCACTGCCTATCAACTCGACGACGGTGGCGATATCCAGAAAAGTGGACCGCAGCGGCAAATGCGTGTATCGGATAAACCGAAAGCGCGCCTCGCGGCAGGAAATCGTGGACATGCTCTCGAAAACCATGTCCAGCCCAGGGGGTTACAATTTCATCATGCAGGGAGATATCGACCACTTCATAAAAATGGACCCATTAGACCGCCGGACTATCATCGACGACCTTGCGGGGGTCGCGGAGTACGATGAAAAGAAGCAAAAATCGCTTTCGGAACTCCAGCGCGTCAAGACCAATCTCAACTCGATGGAAGCTGTCCTCGGCGAGATTTCGGTGCAGATGGAAAAACTCCGATCTGAACGGGAGGGTGCCATTCGATATAGGGAGTTGAGCCAAGAGCTTGGGCGTATTCGGGCCGCGCTCCTCAGCGTTCGGCGTGCCGCTTGCAGGAAAAAACTTTCGCGGCTGCAGCACAGAATAAAAGCGAAGGACGAAGCACTGCAGGAACTGCGTGGTAAGCGCCGAAAAATTCTCGAAGAAGCTGGGAGCTATGATCGAAAAGTTGGGCATATAGAGAAACTCATCGAGGAAAAACAGAATACAGGGATGTTTGCGGAGGCGGGAAAAATACGCGAACGTCTCAAATTGTTCGGCGAAATGCTCAACTCGACAGCGGGAGAGCACGCGAGAATAGAGAGTGAAATCGCTGATCTTAGCGCCCGCATCAAAGAAATCGCTCCCCAAAGCGAACAAGATGTTTCGCCTGAAAAAATACCCTTGCTTTCCTCGAAGTTCGAAAATCTTTACGAGAGGTTTAACGCGCTGGCTCAAACCTTTGATTCGAGCAGATCACGCGCTGAAACCGAAAAAGTGCTTCAAGAGCTCCGTGGGGTTCTGGATGATTTACGTGTTATCTTAGACGACTTTTCCAAACATTTCGAGCAGGCTTCAGAGCTTCTCAAGGGTACA
>JAOUPD010000141.1 GCA_029880065.1 Hadesarchaea archaeon | reverse complement strand
CGCCAGAAACAGCGCATTTTGGGGAAGTGTGCGAGGTGTGGTGGAGATTTGAAAATAGTTGTCTCGCGAGCCACCCACAAACGTTTTGTCGGATGTTCAAACTACCCGAAGTGCACGAACTCTTTCCCGCTCCCTCAGGCCGGAATGATCATCTCGCTGGGGAAGACCTGCAAGCAATGTGATGCCCTGATGATTCAGATAAACCGCGTCGGGGCGAGGCCCTACCGGATGTGCATTGACCCGAAGTGCCCGAGCAAAGTGAATTGGGGCAAGAAGAAACATGAGGCAGCGACGATAAAAAAATCTAAAACGCAAAACGAAAGTTAAACAATCGAAGTTAGTTAGTGGCAGTTAAGTTTCACATAAAGCTTATCCATCTTGGGGTCCTGTTCATATATTCACGATACGCGTCGCCATACTTCTTGAGGCAGAAACGTTCCTCGGAAATTACGAAAATACGCGTTAGGATTATAGATCCAATCGTTGATAGCAGGAAAATCCAAGAAACACAGGCTATTCCCGTACCGGTGAAAATCAAGAACATGCCAAGGTACATAGGATTTCTTGAAACGCGGTAGACTCCTTTGGTGACTGGCTTATCCAATGGAGTAGTAGCAAAATTTACCATTGCCGTGATGTTAAAAATCAAACCCAACAAAAAAATAAAAAATCCGGCATAGAAGCAGGCTGTACCCAGTTTCAGCGGCAGGAAAATACTGTAAATGAATAAAGCATAAAATAACAAGGATATGGCGGTTGCGAGTTTTTTTTCAGTCTTGTTAAGCAGCATGTCCCGGGCAGTAGCGACTTTTTTCCACGCATCTTTTAAAATTAACCTAATTAATAGAGGAGATAAAATAAGATAAAGCATGAAAATCCAGCCATTCCATAAACCTATCTCAAATGCGGGTATAAGCGACATGATTTCGCGTATCCATTTATTAAACCCACTAGCTCTTTGAGCACTTTCCGACCAAGCCGAAGTGCGCGAGCATCGCCTCGAGCTGAATCCGCTCGTTCGCTCCCTCGATGAGCCTGAAGTCGAACTCGCCCACCCGGTCGATGAGTTCAATCTTCGCGCGCTCGGGCAGGTCGAGGGTGAAGATTTCACGGTGGACCTGCTGCAGGATGTCCTCGCCAGCCAGACCTTGGCCGATGAGCAATTCGTAGAGTTTGTTCCGCGCTTCCTCGAATTTTCCCCCAATCGCGAGTTCAAGCATCTCTCGAATATCCTTCGGGTGCACTGCGGCACTCACCTCGTAGATTGTCTTTTCGTCCACCTTCCGCTTCAACGCGGCTGCAGCTTGGAGTACGTTGATTGCACGTCGCATGTCGCCCTCGCTGATGTCGATTATTGCTTTGACAGCGTCATCGGTTAAAGTGAGTTTTTCGCCGCGGGCTATGCGCTTGAGCATTTGGGTGATCTCATTTCCCGAAAGGCGCCTGAAGCGAAATATGACGCAGCGCGATTGGATAGGCTCGATGATGCGGCTCGAGTAATTGCAAGCTAAGATAAATCGACAGGTGTGGGTGTACATCTCCATCGTTCGCCGCAATGCGTGCTGGGCGTCAGATGTCAAGGCGTCGCTCTCGTCGAGGTAAATTATCTTGTATGGGAAATCTCCGATGGGCCGCGTTCGAGCGTAGTCTTTGACCTTGGTTCGGATTACATCTATCCCACGTTCGTCGCTAGCATTCAGATCCAGCAAATTTGGCCGCCAACCATCGCCAAAGAGTTCATGTGCTATGCAGAGCGCAGCGCAAGTCTTGCCGACGCCCGGTGGGCCAGCAAACAAAAGATGGGGCAAAGATTTTTTTTCGACGAACATTTGAAGTCTGTTCATTACTTCCTGCTGCCCCAAGATTTCCTTGAGCTTTTGGGGGCGGTATTTCTCGACCCATATCTCCTCTGCTTCAACCATCTACGCTCGCCTCAGCTTCTCCTGCATTAGTTTCTTCGAGGTGTTTTCGTATGATTCGAGCAAGCTATCGAGCACTTTGTCGACTACCCCTTGCTCGAATCTCTTACGGGAAATTTTGACTTTATAAACGTATCTCAGACCACCCCGCCCTTTGCTCAAGCTCGACTTCAGTAGGCCGCGTTTGCAGAGCGAGTTCATGATTGCGTTGATTCTTGAGCGATTAATTGAATGTTTGCTTTTCAAGAGGGTGTAAACGGTGCGGGCGGTAGCATGGTTTTCCCGCCAAATGATTGTCATAACCTCGGATTCAAGCGGGCTCAAGACGGTTCGGAGTCCCTTCCTGTGCGGGTTGTAATCAGTCCAGCCGAACAAATCAACCACCAAAAATCAAACGAAGGTTAACTTGCTTAAATAAAAATGTTAGCCCATGATATTTTTA
>JAOUPD010000140.1 GCA_029880065.1 Hadesarchaea archaeon | reverse complement strand
AAAAATACAAATTGTGAGAGCGCGAAAGCTATGCTTTTGAGGATAGGCATATGCCCACCTACATTCTCCTCTCAACCCTCACAGCCGAGGGAAGAAAAACAATCAAGGAAAAACCATCAAGGATTAAAGAGGTTAACAAGGAAATCGAGGCTTTCGGCGCCAAGGTGATCTCCCAATATGCAGTTCTAGGACCATACGATTTCGTAAACGTTGTCGAGGCACCTGACAACGAATCAATCACCCGTGTCTCTGTAGAACTTGGATCTCGCGGAACCGTACAGATCATGAGTCTGCCAGCCATCCCCATAGACAAATTCGTAGCCATGGCAAAGAAGAAGTAAAAGCAGATTCTCTAGCCCCCCTTTTTCTTTTTTTGGCATCATTCCGAGATACTAACATGACATGGGACAGCTAGAATACTATCCAAAAGCGAATCGACCGCGCGACCCATAGAAAAAGAGAGAAAGTTGAACGTGTTTCTTGACAACTTCTGTCAAAAGTCTTTAATAAGCGTCTGCGTACACCCAACTCGGCAGTGGCGGATACAGAGAAGATTTTTCTCTCTTGTACTTGTCAGATCCAAACCACCTAAGCAAATTCGCGTCCCCATAATCCTTACGCGCGCAAAAATCGTCATATGGAAGGTAAACGGGAAACCGAAAAAACGGAGACTAACAGAGGACAAATTGACTCCCGACATGGTGTCTGTTCCGCAAGAGTGGCGGGCCCGCGGGGATTTGAACCCCGGATCTCCGGCTCCGCAGGCCAGCGTCCTAATCCTGACTAGACCACGGGCCCCTATGGAAGGACCACTACGTATTTTGCAGAGAGGAGCCAAGATAAGTTATCTTTCTCTTCCTAAATAGTTTGCAGTTATCCACATCCGTTACGTACTAGAAGCCTGTCTGGATGAGCGCGCGCGCAAGGTAGGTACATCGCATTTTCAAGTTATTTTACTCCCCTTCCTAGCTTCTGTCGTCTTTTCTGTCTCTTTGATTTTACCTTCAATAAAATCTAATAATGCAAAAATCCCCAACGATGTCCAAAAAGGGATAATCGGAAACGCAAACCAACTATGGCTCCAGACAATAAACCGTTTTTGATATTTCTATCTTAACCATCTGGGCTTCTCCTTGAATCTGTCTACCTAGATAGTAATAGATTGTTGCGACCATGATAATTACAAAGAACACCACTATTCCCAAGAATCCTGGTTTAGCCAGTAATGGACGGAATGCAGTCATCAAAAGGCTTATTGCAAGGATAGCGGATATAGAGCAAAACGCAACCCATATAACTTGTTTGATATTCACGATTTATACCTCGCATTTTTGATATTCTTTCATGTGCCGCGCTTATTAATTTCTCTTTTCCTGCCGGTTAGCATTCTTTAGAACAAGATCCCTGATCGCGTTTGAAAGCGACAACTCATAGATGTCTTTTGAACTTTCCACAGTCGCTTTTAAAGTATCGTTGCTGTCCTTATGTTTGAAAATCAAAACTTTCATTTTGACTCCTTCTTTTCCTTCTCTCCTTTGAGCAGTTGAAATATGTATTCAGACACGGATTTGAGGCCCAGTAGCTTCGCTTTGTATTGCGCCCAAGCCCAAAACTCATCATCTATAATGAAAATGTTGGTTCTCGCATATTTCCGCTGCGTTTCAATCACCATATGGCATCCGCCTTTTACATCTTTTAATAGTTATCCTACATAAACTGCGCGTGCCACGGACCCGAAATAACAACCATAACCCAGACTAAAAGAGTTTTCCATAGTCAACTCTGGGCAACTAATGTTTCTTTACCGCTCTTCCCAAGGCGTCGATTACGTTTTCTCGTCCCATGGCTACGATGTACGGGCCTAGTCTCGGGCCTTCAGGTACCCCTAAGAGGATGTTGTATAGCGTTTTGAATAACTTTGCTGGCTGAATAGCTTGTTTCCTTGCGATACTGAAGATGGCGCCTTGTATTTGTTCCTCATCTATTTCGGTTTGAAGGGTTTGGATGAGCTTCTTCACTGCGCTAATTTCCTGATAACTCAGCTTTACGGCCTTCTCCTTTATTTCCAAGAAGTCTTGCGTCCAGTTGAGGGCATACTCGATTCTTTTCTTTAGATCGTCCGGCACCTCTTCCTTTACGTACCCGTAGCCTCTGAGTTTCTCTATGATAAACTCTGTTTCAGAGCCTTTTGGAGCCACCTTTGCTAGGTACGTGAGCAGGTTGTAGGGTATGTGGATGCTGGCCTTGGGAGGCTTGAAAAATCGGCAATACATGTAGAGACCAGTGAGTTTGGCCCTCTCCTTTTCGTCTGGAATAGTCTTTTTTCCCAAGCAGATGTCTTCCAGCTCGTCAATTTCGTTCATGTACTGAGGTATGTCCGTTACTGAGAG
>JAOUPD010000139.1 GCA_029880065.1 Hadesarchaea archaeon | reverse complement strand
CAAGTAGCTTATCAGCCGCCTGACTCGGTCCGCTTCTTCGGCCACATCGTACCCGAAAACATTCACGGAGCCCGAAGTTATCCGCAGGAGGGTTGAGATTATTCTTAAAATGGTCGTCTTTCCAGCAGCATTCGGACCTATCAGCCCAAATATCTCGCCCTCGTTCACGTTGAAGGACGCGCCGTTGACCGCCTTGATGGGCCCGAAGTTCTTCACCAGATCTTTGACTTCCACTACTAGCGTTCTTACCACCAGCCCTGTGTGAAATAACTTTTCTAAGGCTATAATTTTATTCAATATAAAGCTACACTTACAGGTTCAAAAACTTAAAACCCGTTGCAGATAATCCCAATTGCTGGTGAGTGACCAATGGTTTGGGAAAAATTGCTGGATCAATATGGTGAACTCATAGACAAAAGGTTGAATGAGTTCTTCGCCAAACTCGTCGAAGAGAAGCGGACCTACCACCCGTTTATCGGAGACCTCTACTCCGAAGTGGCCAAATACGTGCTTCGAAAGGGGAAGAGGCTCGCCTCCTGCAGCACCCTCCTGACCTACAAAGGATACGCGGGCGAGGTGGGCGACCAAATTTTGGACATCTGCGTCGGGGTCGAGTTGTTCAGGCACTCGATTTTAATCCACGATGACTTGGTCGACCGGGACGAGCTTCGAAGGGGCGACAAAGCATTTCACAAGCTATTCTCCAAGGCCTACGACGACAGATTCAGCGAGGGGGCGGCGATCTTCATCGGCAACGCGATGTACGCGCTCGGGTTACAAACCATCCGGGGCGCCAATTTTCCCCAAGAGAAAACCTCGAAAGTCCTGCAGCTTTTCGAGAACGACTATCGGGGGGTAAACGAGAGTCAGGTGCTGGACCTGCTGTTCGAATACAAATTGCCCGATGTCGAGGAGTGGCGCACGATGGCCTCGAGACGGGCGGCCGTACTTTTCAAGACCACGATCCTCACGGGAGCTATTCTGGGCGGTGCCCCCGAGCGAGACATCCATCTGCTGGAGGAAGCCGCGGCTCACATCGGCTATGCATTCGACATCCAGGACGACATCATAGACACATTCGCGAGCGAAGAGCAGTACGGGAGGCCGCCGGGAGGGGACCTGAGACACGGAAAGAAGCCGCTCTACGTGGTGCAGACGATGAAGCTTGCCGGCGAGAAAGAGCTGGAAGCGCTGAAGGAAATCGTCGGCAAGGAGAGCCTGACGCGGGAGGAGCTGGAGGCCGCAAGGGAGGTAATCCGGAAGAGCGGAGCCCTCGGAGCCGCCAAGGATGAGTCCAGGCGACACGCCAAGGCCGCAAAAGAGCTGATCGCCAGAACCAGCTTGGGCGACGAAACCAAGGAATTTCTATCTTCATTCATCACCTACGTTGAGCAAAGCTTGGACTGGTACAAGTAGCTACGATCTTGATTCAAGTGAACGCAGGAATTCGTGCGTTCGAGTGCCGTGCCCCAGAGTTTCAATGCTTAAGAGGTCGGCTACTTCGTCGATGTCCGTGGCGGTAGTTGGCGAGCGATAGATTCGCGACTTAACCCCTGCCTGAGAAGCTTCTTTCAGGTGCAGGGGGAAACTTTCCCCGCCGAACCTGAGGTTGATGAGGTCGGGTGGTCGTAGGAAGAGGGCGTTGGTGCCCTTGGCTTTCGAGGGGGCTATCCCGACATCTTTCGGCGCAGACGCCATCGCGATGATATTTTCGACATCGGCACTTTTCAGGAGCGGCAGGTCGGCGGGCAATATCAGCACCGAGTCCGCGCCCTTGGAAATCGAATGGCGAATCGCAATCTTTAAAGCTTCGTTCAGCCCCAAGCCCGGCTCAGCGACACCCTCTGCGCCGTGAAGGCTGGCAAAACTCAACACCTTCTCGTCAGGTGAAACGACGATAGCGCCAGATATCGAGGGCGCTTGATGGACGGCGTTGAGCACGTCCTCGAGCATGGAAAGCATGAGCCACTGCCGCTGCTCTGGAGTCAACGCTGAACTCAGGCTCGACTTCGCTTCGTTCAGGCGCTTGACCGGGATTACGGCCCAAGTCGTCACGTGAATCAAACAAATTTATAGTGCAGCACATCTTTATGTTGGTATTCATTTGAGTTCCAGCCCCCGGTTTGGACAGGAAATCAGCTACTCCCGCAATGTTTTTCTTCCAATCACTAACATGTGCCGAAACCGCTGCGACTACTGCGGCTTCAGGCAAGACCCAGACGAAGGCGCTTGGTTCATGTCGCCCGAGGAAGTTTTCGAGCTTGTCGGGCGGGCGAAAGCCGAAAGCTGCTCGGAGGCCCTGCTCACGCTCGGCGAACGGCCCGAGGTCCACATCGAGGCCAAGAAAAAGCTCGAGGAATTCGGCTACGAGAGCACCGTCGACTACCTCGTGGACCTCTGCAAGCACATTC
>JAOUPD010000037.1 GCA_029880065.1 Hadesarchaea archaeon | reverse complement strand
TTGAAGATTAGCCGTTACTATTGCTCGCCCATATTTGCTGAGGGCTCGTCGCGCAATTTCCGCCCGCGGATTTTCTTCAAACATTTTCTCAAGAGACTTGCAAACCCTTGACGCGAGTTGCAAAGATGTCGTTACGAGCACCGCCGCCGCCGCTGGGTCATGCTCAGCCTGCGCCAGCATATCCGCCGCAATGTATGTTGGATTTGCTGAAGCATCCGCAATGATTAAAACCTCGCTTGGACCTGCAGCAAAATCTACGTCGACATTTGGCGCGACCACTTGCTTAGCCGCCACCACATAGATGTTGCCCGGCCCGACTATCTTATCGACCTTTGGAATCGTCGTAGTGCCATATGCCATCGCCGCTATCGCCTGAGCGCCGCCAACCTTGAAGACTGCATCGACACCTGCCACATCAGCAGCTACTAGCACGGCCGCGTTGACTCTACCGTCTTTCTTGGGTGGTGTACATGCGATTATTCGCTCGACCCCAGCAATTTTCGCCGGGATTGCAGCCATGAGCGCGCTTGAAGGGTAGCTCGCCAATCCGCCGGGGATATAAATTCCCACCTTCGTTAAGGGGCGCACGAGTTGCCCGGCCCTAATGCCTGGCTGGAGCTTTGTTGACCACTCACGTGGAAGCTGCCTGCGGTGAAATTTCTCGATCGCCGCCGCCGCGCGCTTAATCGCCTTCACTGTTTTTACATCGACTTGCTTGTAAGCGGAATCTATCTCTTGCTCACTAACGGGAAGCTGCTTTCGATCAAGCTTGACTCCGTCGAGTTTCTTAGTGTATTTGAGGAGGGCTTTGTCCCCTTGGTCCCGCACATCGGCCACGATTTTGGTCGCTTTAAGCATGACCGAGGAAACATCGAGTTCAGAGCGCTTGAGTAGTTTCCCACGTTCCGCTCGCGAGCATTCCCAAAGACGAACGATTTTCAACATCATAAACACCAATTATATCCTTACCGCCACGCCACGTTCTCGCAGGTAGCGTTTGACTTGTTCGACTGTGTAGACGCCGAAGTGAAAGATGCTTGCCGCTAACGCAGCATCTGCTTGAGCGATGGTTAATACATCGTAGATATCCTCAAGTTTGCCTGCGCCGCCAGAAGCGATGACCGGTATGTTGACCGCTTCGACTATCGCTCGTGTTCCATCGAGGTCGTAACCCTCTCGCGTGCCATCGGTATTGATGCCTGTGTAAAGGATTTCGCCTGCGCCAAGTGACTCGACTCTTTTCGCCCACTCAATCATGTCAATACCCGTAGGTTTCATCCCGCCGCTGACACAGACTTCCCACTTGTTTTTCCCAACTTGCTTTCCATCGATGGCGCTAACCACTCTCCCCCTTCCGAATTCACGGGAGAGTTCGCGCAGAAGCTCTGGCTTTTTGACCGCAGCGGTATTCACCGAGATCTTGCTGGCTCCGGCATCTAGGACAGCCCTAGCATCCTCAACACTCCGTATGCCTCCACCGACGGCTAGCGGAATCGAAATCACGCTTGATACCTTTCGAACTACTTCAAGCAACGTCGGGTTACCTTCGGGGGTTGCCGCGATATCTAGGAGCACCAGCTCGTCTGCTCCATCTTTCTCGTAACGCTTGGCGAACTCAGCTGGGGTGCCGACTTCTTTTACACCCCTGAATTGCACTCCCTTGACGAGCATACTGGCTCTCGTATCCAAACATGGAATAATTCTTCGATAGGGGCGCATTTCTAGATGACCCCCTTTATGCTCGGCACTTCTCGCCTTCGAGGCGACCTGCTCGCCGCTCGGGCTAACGCTACTCCCAACGCCTTGAAAATCGCCTCCGCCTTGTGGTGGTCGTTCTTGCCGCGCAGAACTTTCACGTGCAGGTTGAACTTTCCGTTCGTGGCAAGCGCTTGGAGCATGTGCTCAATCATATCGCTGTTTAAATCGTCCAGCTTCCGCTTCGCAAACTTCGCCTCGATGTCTGGAAAAGCTCGTCCGCTGAGGTCGACCGCAGCAAGCACTAAAGCGTCATCCATTGGTACTGTCGCATCGCCCATTCGCTCAATGCCCACCTTCTTACCGAGAGCCCGCTCGATGGCCTCGCCTAGAGCGATCATTGCATCTTCGGCGATGTGGTGCTTAAAATCTCCTCGTGCACGAAGCTTGAGGTCGAAACAGCCGTGTTTAGCAAAGCTCGCGAGTAGGTGGTTGAGAAATTTTATTTCTGTATTGACGTTTGCCTTGCCCGATCCATCGAGGTTTAGCTCGACCTCGATCTTTGTTTCCTTCGTTTTCCGTCTGACTTTGCTCACCCTCATTGGCTCACCCCCATCGCCTGCTTTAATGTGAATTTGCCCTCGTATAATGCCATCCCGACCACCAAACCTGCTGCACCAGCATCTTTGGCCAGAGTCACGTCTTCGAGCGAGGACACACCACCAGCTACAAATACCGGCACTTTGACCGCCCCTGTGAACTCTCGGATAGCTCGAACATCGATGCCCGTCATTCTTCCTTCGACATCTACGTTCGTGAAGAGGAAGGCACCAACTCCTATGCGCTCGAACTCTTGCGCTAGGTCGAACATTGATTTTTCCGTCTGTTCCTGCCAGCCCTCGATCGCCACCTTGCCAGAGCGAGAGTCCAGCGCCACCATGACCCGGCTACCGCCCGCGAGCCCAACTAGCTCCCGCACCAATTCTGGGTTCTTCACCGCGGCGGTGCCCAGTATCACGCGGCTCGCACCGATGCCGAGAAGTTCACATGCGCGCTCGCGGGTTCGAATCCCCCCTCCTACTTGGACACCAACCCGAACGTTCGCGAGCACCTCTGCCACGCGCTTGAAGTTATCGCCCACGCCCATCGCCGCATCTAGGTCGATTACATGTAAGTAGCTTGCACCCTCAGCGATCCACCGCTGCGCTAGCTCGACCGGGGCGCCGTAAACTCGTTCGGTCTCGGGCTTACCTCCAACTAACTGGACGCATCGCCCCTGTTTGATGTCGACGCTCGGAATCACCAGCAACCTTACACCCCTGTGAAATTTTTCACGGCAAAACTCGCTCGATGGGCAAGACCAAAACATCCCGCGCGCCAGCTCGCTTGACAAGTTTCACTAATTTGTAAACCTCGGCCTCATCCACAACGGCTTGTACAGACAGCATCGGTTTTGTTGATTCAACGCGAGACACAGTTGGGCCTGCCATCCCCGGCATCAATCGCTTAATTTCTTCTAGCTTAGCCTCAGGCACGTTCATTACCATCAATTTCTTCCCCCTTGCCCTTACTACGCTGTTCATGGCTGTGACGATGTCATCAATTTTAGCTCGCTTCTTCTGCAGGCTCTGTTTATTCGCTATTAGCCGTGCTGAGCTCTCGAGGATGGTGGTGATGACTCTCAATCCATGCGCGCGCAACGTTGTACCGGTACTGGTCACATCAACGATTAAGTCCGCAACGCCTATTAGCGGTGCTATTTCAGCTGCTCCCGTTAGACGAACTAACTCAATTTTGATTCCCTTCTCTGCGAAGTAACGTTTGGTAATGTTTGGAAATTCCGTGGCTATCCTCGCACCTGCTTTTATTTTTCGGAGGGACTTGATGTCAGACTCCTCGCGCGAAGCCACTACCATTCTTGTAAAACCATAAGAGAGATCCAACAGTTCGATGACATCACCGCCACTTTCACACATAATGTCATAACCGGTGATACCAAGGTCAGTAGCTCCCTTCGCAACAAAATCTGGGATATCTTCGGCCCGCACGAAGACCAGTTCGATTTCTGGGTCACTCGTTCGTACGAAAAGTTGGCGCTCATTCCTACTTGTTACCCCAATACCCGCATTTTGGAGTAGTTCTACAGTTTGCTCTTCTAGGTGTCCTTTTGGCACGGCAATTTTCACGCTCATTTTCTCCCTCCTTTAAATTTTTTCAGCGTTTGCACGAGTTTTTCATTTTGCGGTCGGGTGCCGACGGTTATCCTAACCCATCGCGTTCCGACCCCTCGAAAATTAGAGAGATTTCGTATTAGGATGTTACGTTTGGCTAGAAATTCACATATTTGGGATGCATCCGTTTTCAAAGGTGATACATCAACCATGAGGAAGTTGGCATCCGATGGCAACACGCGCATCCCAAGGTTTGATAGCTCACAGCACAAATAAGCGCGCTCCTCCCGCACCCCGGTAACTACTTTACGCAGATATCGCTTATCGCGCAAGGCCTCTATCGCCGCGGCTTGCGCTAGAGTATTTACGCTAAAGGGCGCGCGAATCTTCTCGAGTATTTCTATCAATTTTGGATCCCCTACAGCATACCCAACGCGCAGGCCAGCGAGTCCAAACGCTTTAGAAAAAGTTCGCAGCACCAGTAGATTCTCTTTTTTCGGGGCTTGTTTTGCTATAGAATAACCAGCAAACTCAACGTATGCCTCGTCCACAACAACCAACTTTCCCATCTTGAGCAGCTCATTTAACCCTTGAATGCTTATGCTGTTTCCAGTAGGATTATTTGGTCTGCCTATGAAAGCCAATTTTACGGCGCCTATCCCGCGTGCAAGTTCTGCAGTTCGCCATTCGAAATTTGGTAGTTCAATGAACTTTGGCGTCCCACCATTTATGCGACAAGCAATTTCATACATGCTGAAAGTCGGCAGGGGAATTAATGCCGCATCTCCAGGGTCGACGAAAGCTTTACAAATTAAATCGAAAATCTCATCTGAACCATTTCCGACCGCCACACATTCCCGCTCAACGCCGATGTACCGGCTTATCGCCAGCTTAAGCTTCGAAGCCCGGGGGTCTGGATACGATCCGATACGCGCTGACGATCGTTCAAGTGCCCGGAATACGCGTGGCGAAGGGCCGTAAGGACTCTCGTTGGAGGCGAGGTTAATGGCCTTTCCCACATCGATGGCGTATTTGCGGGCAAAAGGGTAAGAAACCCGCGAGCTTAGCATCTCGTTAACTCGTTTCGAGATCATATTTTGCCCCCATAGAGCTGTTTGCTCGTGATATAGCGTTTCCACATGGTGCCCCATCTAAAGGTGAACCAACCTTTTGCGCCAATTCGCTCGAGCGCCCTTTTTATTTTAGGAAACTTCCCCATACATTTCCCGCTTAAACTGGCGTATTTTCGTATATAAATTTTACTAATTAAATATAAAAGTAAACATTATTTCCAAAAAACCGAAATATTTAAATATCATTCACTAAATATCTTGTACCGAACCCTGCAGAGGCTGTGGAAGTGAAAATTATGGAACTCGACAAAATCGATCGAAAGTTGCTCAACCTATTACAGGAAGATGCTAAAGCTTCATACGCAAAGCTTGCCGAGAAGTTGGGCATTAGTTCCTCGGGTATCCACAAGCGCGTCAAAAAGCTCGTTGATACGGGCATGGTTAGAAAATTCGTGGCAGTGGTCGACCCGCAGGTAGTAGGCAAGAAGCTCAAAGCTTTCATGGGCATCTCAACCTCCCCCGGTACCTGTGGAGAGGTAATAGCCCAGCTGAGCCAGCGCTCCGAGGTGCTCGAGATTCACGAGGTTGCCGGGGAGCATGACCTCTTCGTGAAATTGGTTACTGACGACACCCTTAAGCTGAACGAAATCTTGCACGAGATCGACAAGATCCCGGGAGTGAGTAGTACTCGAACGCTTATTGTACTCAAGACGGAGAAGGAAACAGGTTTGATTCAGCTTTGACAGGACCACAAGGTTGAAGTAAAAAATGGAGCTTTAGCTACCAAACTCGCGTGCAATCTGTTCAAGCGTAGCTATGAACCGTTCGATCTCCTGCTCCAGATTGTAATAGTGCAACGATGCTCGCACGATTCCATCAACGCCTAGGTGGCGCATGGCCGGCTGAGCGCATTGGTGCCCCGAACGAACTGCTATTTGAGCGAGTTCCTCCAGCATCGATGCAACCTCGTGGTGACCCAAACCGTTGATGTTGAAACTCACGACACCTATCCGTTGCTCGATGTTTGGAGGGCCATAAACCTCGATGCGCTCAATATCCGCAATCCTCAGCATTTGCTCGGTCAGCTTCCGCTCGCGTTCGGCAATTCGCTCGATACCTATCTCAAGCACGTACTCGCACGCACGGCCCAATCCAATGATGCCCGGGATGTTGGGAGTTCCGGCGTCGAAAATTTGAGGTGGGTTAATTAAATCGTATTTGTGTTCTTCAACCTGCTTGACGACGCCCCCTCCAACCAAGAGCGGTTCAAACTCAGCTAGAAGATCTTCACGAGCGTAGAGGAAGCCAGTGCCCTGAGGCCCAAGTAGTCCCTTGTGCCCAGGCGCTACTAAGAAATCACACCCTAACTTTCGAACTTCGAGGGGTATGTGCCCAACCGATTGGGCGGCATCGACGAGGGAAAGTGCATCACGTTCTTGGGCAAGCTTGCAGATCTCCTCCACCGGCTGGATGCTCCCGACCACGTTTGAAACGTGATGGGTAGTCACAATGCGAGTTTTGTCATCGATTGCTGCCTCAATTGCAGCTGGGTCGATCAAGCATTCGCGCGATACCGGGACGAGCTCGAGCTCGACTCCCTGACGTTCGAGGCGCTGCCAGGGGAGTAGATTCGAGTGGTGCTCGAGCACCGTTGTCACAACCTTGTCCCCTTTTCGCAGCTTCAGACCCTGAGCGACGATGTTTATTGCTTCAGTCGTGTTCTTTGTGTAAGCGATTTCCTCGGGCTTTGCGTTGATCACCTTAGCTATTTTCTCGCGGGTTGTTTCGAATTTCACGGTTGCCCGCTTGGCTGCGCTGTATAATCCTCTCCCAACGTTCGCGCTGTACTCGCAGAAGTACTCGATCATTGCGTCGAGAACGGGTTGGGGTGTGGGTGTCGTTGCAGCATTGTCCAAATAGATGATACCCGTGTTCAGGAAAGGGATCTCCGCCCGGACTTCCTCAACGCTTTTTGCCATGTGCACGCCTCTTAGCTGGTTCCACATGTACGACTACTGAGGTTAAGTCGGCTATTCGTGTTTTTAAATTGCGCTCAACTCGTGTCGCTACTTCGTGCGCTTTATCGATTTTCATCTTGGGGTCAACGTAAATGTGCACATCTGCAAATATGCGGGACCCCACCCTGCGGGCACGGCATCGGTGGCATCCCCGCACCCCCGGTACACTAGTGGTAATTCGATTTATTTTGGCCAGAAGTTCCGGACTTGGACTCGCTTCCATTAAAATATTTAGAGCATTACGCCCAATGCCGAGCCCCCATCGAAGAATGATCGCTGATATTACCAGCGCAACCACGGGGTCCGCCCACGCGTGGCCTAACCTCACTCCCACCAGTCCAACTATGATTGCTGCTGAGGAAACGGAATCGGTAAGCGTGTGGTAGCCATCCGCGACGAGTGATAGACTTTTGACCCGCTTGCCTGTGCGAATCTTGTATCTCGCCAAGGAGCCGAAAATCACTAGGGTCAGACCAGCTATCAAGAAGAGTTCGGGAGTTGCATTGACGACCAACCCCAGGTGAATTTTTTCTATTGCCAAATATGCCACTCGCGCGCCGGCGAAGATGAGAACTGCTGCCAGCAGGACCGAGGCAAGGGTTTCGGCCTGAGCATGCCCATATGGGTGGGTTCGGTCGGGGGGGCGCCTGGAAACGCGCAGTCCAGCGAAGACACCTACTGAGGTAGCTGTATCGGAGAGTGCATCTATACCGGCGGCGATAAAAGCGAGGCTCCCGAAGAGGAAAGCTGCCCAGAGCTCGAAAGCCCCAATCACTGTGGTCATGATCACTGAAACTAACGCTGCCCGCTCGGCTGGATTTTTCAGCATATTAGCGCCCATAAAATGTGACTAATGGCGCCTAAAGGGTTAACGATGCCGGCTTCGTCTGTACGCGAGAAAATTACAACAATCGAGTCAAATTGGTTACTTGAACGTTGCCAACACCCGGCAGGCTCGCGAGTTCCCGTTCGAGCGGTTCAGTCCCACCAGCCGCGTCCGGAATGACTGCGACAACCTGAAGTGCTTCGAGTCCAAAGGCAACCGGCTCGCGGGAGATTGAGTGAACCTTAACGTGCTCCTTTATCGCGGCCTCAAGACGATCTAGATTTACCTCCGGGCTCTCCGGCATCAATCTAAGAGTGACTGCTACCTCGCCCATTAGAACACCTCAGGGCCCCGTGTAGCCGCAGCTCGGACAGCGGTAGAGGTTGCTTAAACGTCGACATTTCGAACAGCGCCAGATTTCGACGGAGCCGCAGCTGGGGCATGGAAAACGCGTTGCCCGCTCACCCTGGGCTATCTCTCGATTGCATGAGGTACATACCGCTACCATATTGAACCCCATCCATTTTTGTCGAACCAGCTTTAACGCTTTCGCTTGCCGCCGCTGCACGACGTTTTATTTGAACACCCATGTATGTCTAAGTGGGCCCGTAGTCTAGCCTGGATAGTGCGTCAAGCACCCGGAGAGGACACAAGCCTGCGGAGCTTGCGGCCCGGGTTCAAATCCCGGCGGGCCCGCCATTAACTCGGAAAATGACCTGAGACGAAAAGAGCTAAAAAAAGCAGCAACCGCTAGCAAAATTTATGTGGACTAGCATAATGCAAATTTTAACGCGCGTGAATTATCAAAATCAAAAAAAGGAAAAGTAGGAGGCGGGTTGCGTTTTGCCCCCATTACTTTGTTTTACGCCGCTATGGTACCGCTATGTTATCGCTCGTCTCGCCGTTTGATGCTGGGTCGTAAGTCCATCCGTCTTTCGCGACGTTGTCCACGAAGAATATGAAGAGACTCCCGCTCGGGGGGTTTCTCACTTTGCCAGACCAGAACGGTGCTTTGCCATCGCCATCCGTTAATTTCTCTTGAGTTCCCGATGGGACTATTCCTTCCCAGTGGCCGTACACAGTGGCACTCGGAACCGCGTTGTCGTTTTCGTCGACGATGTACACCGTCGCCTTGCCTTGGTAGCTTTGCCCCATCACGAGGAGTTCCATGTTGATCGCAAGGACATGCATGGTAGGTCCGGACGGGGCTTCAGGTGTCGTGGCGCTCGCCTCGTTTGAAGGATCCGACTCATTGTTGCTAGTGTCGACCGCTGTCACTTTGTAGTAATAGGTGGTGTTATCGTCGACGCTCGTGTCTGGATAATCGCTCGCGGTCGTCTCATCCAAGAACGTGCTGTTATCGCAATTGAAGCCGCTCGTCGTGCTCCGGTAGACATGGTAATGGTCCAGGTCGTTCTCGGTGTTGTTGTTCCAGTCAAGGTCGATCAGCGAGAAGCTCACTGCAGTAGCGGTGAGTCCCGTTGGAGCCGCTGGGGGCGTCGTGTCAGCTTCCGTGATGGTGAACGTGTAGTAAGATCCGTTGTTGTCGTCGACTGCAGTGTTTGAACTCGCGTCCGTTGATTGCACTTCATAGTAATAC
>JAOUPD010000138.1 GCA_029880065.1 Hadesarchaea archaeon | reverse complement strand
CCCATCGACCACCTCCTCGCCGCCCAGCGCCTCCTTTGTGAAGACCGCCTTCGCGCGCGCCAGCCTGTAAGTGGCGAGGTTCGAAACTATTCGAAGAAAAACTTTGCCCCCCGTCAGCTCCTCGATCAGGGGCGCGACCGCCTCGCACATGGTATTAATGACGTTCGCCCCCATCGCATCACGCACGTCGATAAGCAAATGGATGATTGTCATCGGACCGAGGTGAGTGGTGAGCACCCGTACTTCGATGTCCTTCGCGCCGCCTCCCAGCTTTACGAGGATTGGATCCTGTTCATTTGCCTTCGCTAGAATTCGCTCCTTAGCCTTGAGGATTTTCTCCCTCGCCTTTATGGGGTTCTTGACATCGACGAGCTGGATCTGCCCCACCATGATCGGCGGCGTGCTCTCGGTGAAGAAACCACCACCCGGGCGGGCCATCTTCGCAGCGTTTGAAGCAGCGGCTACAACTGAGGGTTCCTCGATCGCCATGGGAATGAGGTAATCCCTGTTGTTGATGAAGAAGTTAGTTGCTATACCTAGAGGCAACTCAGTAGTGCCAATCACGTTTTCGATCATGCGGTTTGCCTGTTTGAGCTCTAACGCGCCAGTCTTGCGAAGGAGTTCAGCCTCCTCCTTGCTCAGTCCGGCTAACTCCCGCACGATCTTCAGCCTCTTCTCTGGACTCAGCTTGTAAAAGCCAGAAAGCTTGGAAGTCTTGCGCATTTGCTGCCCCTTTAAAATTGGCGATGCGGTTATAAATTCTAAGGGTTATGCAAAAAAGCAGTTCCAGATTACTGAGCGCGAGCTTGATAATGGACGCCGAAATTTTCGGGACGTTTCAGCCAGTTTGAACACTCTTGCTCATGCAGCCCTCCACTGTGTGGGGAGATAGAAATAAATATGTGGATGAGCATTGTAAAAAGGTGAAAGAAATGCCAAAGGGCAAAAAGTCGAAGAAAACGAAATCCTGCTAGGTAGACAGGCGCTTCAAGAGTAGTTTGAAGCTGTCCCCATCGACGTTCCATTCTTTGATGTAGCCCGGCTCTTCAACTTCGCTTGCGCGGCAAATACGAAGGTTTCGTGCCCGTACCTCCCGCGAGATGTAATCTTGCTGGGTGGCGAGAAGCTTGATGTATTCATCCACCTTAGTGCCCACCACTACGTCGACCCGTTCTTCCATCGTGAGGTCCAACTCCTTGCGCATCGTCTGCAGCCGTCGGACGAGCTCCCGCGCCAAGCACTCGGCCTGCAGCTCAGGAGTCATTCGAGTATCAATAGCTATCTTGCCGAACTCCGTGGGGACTACGGCGAAATTCTCCGATAGTTTCTCTTCAAAACTCAGCTCTTCAGATGAAACGCTGATCTTTTGTCCCTCGATTTGCAGCCCCACAAATTTATAACGTTGCAGCTCCGCGCACAGACGAAAGACGTCTCTCTGTCGAAGCTCATCAATGACTAGCCGCGAGAGTTTCCCCAGTCTTTCCTGTAGGCGTTGCACGTCAGGTTTACACGCGAGGCGAAACTCAGCGTCCTGCTCATCAGGCCCGAGTAGAACTAGCTCCTTGCAGTTCAGCTGACTCTGGAGCACGCCCCGAAGTCCTTGGAGGAGAGACTTAACTTCTCGCGAGGAAGCCCGGACCACAGCTTTGCTCACGGGCCACCGCAATTTCAGCCGCGCCTGTTGTCTAGCTGCCGCGCCCCCCTCAACAAATGCACGCACGATATTCATCCCTCGTTCGAGTTCAGCATCAATCGCCCGCTCGTCGATAGATGGCCAAGACAGCATGTGCACGCTCTCCGGTGCCCCGGTGTCTGCAGCCTTGACTAAGTCGCGGTAAATCACCTCACTCACATGAGGCATGAGCGGCGCGAGCAGCCTGACCAAGGTGTGGAGAGATTGGTAGAGTACAACATATGCCGCGAGCTTCCTAGGGTCGTCCCGCTCGATCCAAACGCGCTCGCGCACGAGGCGCACGTACCACCGACTGAGATCCTCGAGCACAAACGACGTAAGGATTCTGGAGGCGTGGTGCAAGTCGAACTCTTGGAATGCCTTTGTAACATCACGCGTCACGCTGTTGATGCGGGACATCATCCAGAAGTCCTCGAGCATGAAATTTTCGCGTACCCTCTTTAGATCGATTTTTTTCGGGTCGAATTCGTCGAGCGCCATGTAAGTGGTCGCGAACACGTGAACGTTCCAGAGCACGTTCAGCATCCGCGCAACGACATCTATCCCCTTCCAGCTGAACCGGAGGTCCTCCCATGGAGAGTTCGCTGACAGCATGTAGAAGCGCAGCACGTCAGCTCCATACTTTTTGATGACCTTTTGTGGGTCCACCACGTTCCCCAGCGACTTCGACATCTTCCGTCCATGCTCGTCGAGGGCGAACCCATGCATCAGCACGGCCTTGTATGGCATCTCA
>JAOUPD010000137.1 GCA_029880065.1 Hadesarchaea archaeon | reverse complement strand
GGCTAATATTGGATTGGCCGAAATCATGCATCACATAAGTCTAATCATAGGGCATATGTTTACATGGAAGGCATTGAAGTATCGCCTATTCACGGTGAGTTGGACAATGGCGGCCTGTCTCTACTGGACCGGGAGCTGGTTTGAATCTGTAGAGGTGACTGCCACCATTGTAGTAGGGAAGTATATATACTATGGAATCAATGAGTGGTATCACCATCACTTCGCGGCTGAAACTATCATCTGCCCAGAATGTGAGCATGAATGGTAAGGAAATTTTGGTTGGAGAATTTAAAAAAAGGACTGAAAACGAAAAAGCGGAAAATACGCTGCGTTTGTGAAAGGATTAATTAAATGTGTCAATAGGACAGGGTCAGCAATAGCTCTCGTTTATTGATTCAAGATGAAGTCGAAACCGTGCCCTTCTGTCCAATTCTATCGATTAGCGAAATAAATCTTGCATTTATGTGAATGTGCGGAAATTCTAAGGATATAGTTAGGATCATTGGTCCCCTGGTTTGCGCGTCAGAAAAACCTCCTTAGAGTTTTATTCTTTGACTGATCTTTAACAGTTGAAAAAAATAAGTTGTGTAATTTCAATTACATAGCTATGCCAAAAAAGTTCTTGGCACTACCTTTTGGCCATTTTTCAAAGAACGACCCAGTATTGACGCGGGTTTGCGGCCTCTCAACCCTTAACAACTGTCAAAGAAAAGTTTGAAACAAGTTTTAAATATAGCTGTTAGCTAAAGTTGAAAAGTGAACTCTTATAAAGTTCAAAAGTGAACTCTGAAGCCCTGCAATGGCAAACAGACGGTGTGCACCAATTTGGTATTCCACCAGATGCGGATATTCATGAGTTCTCGTGTTGTGTCGGGCACGAGGTGGACATCCACATCTTCATGGAGGGGGACATTGGGCACTTCAATCGAATGGTTGAACAGGGAGATGCGTCGGTATCCATTGACCATTCTTTTTTCGCGCAAGCAGAACAAGTCCTGGGCTGAGGTGTAAGGTTTGGGGATGGTGAACTTACGAAAGAGGCTATTGCCTGACTGTTTTGCTTTTTCGAATCGGATGTTGGGGATCTCCCCGGTTGTTGAGTGCACCTGGTGATTGTTGTATCGGTGGAGTTCTTGTTTCAAGACAGGGCGTACTTCCTCCATGGTGGAGAGCTTTTCGTAGACACAAGTGCGTACGATCCGATCTTGCAGCCAGCGGTAAGGTCTTTCTACCTTCCCTTTGGCCTGAGGGGAAAGGGCGAAGGCGACATCCACGCCCAGGATGCGCATCATTTTGCGCCACTGGGTATCCACGTCATCGGTTTCGAGCACGTGCTTGCGCCAGAAGCTGTCCCTTCCCTGGACGAAACGGAACACGCGCAGGGAATCCACATAGTAGCGCAACGGCAAGCCGTAGGTCTGAATCAAACTCTGGGTTGCCTGGATATGGGTCCACGTGGTCTCTTTTGGGAAAAAATCGGCGAAGAGGATCTTTCGGCTGTAGTCGTCGATAGAGGTAATCAGGGCCCACTTTTCTTGGGCAAAGGGAGACCACAGGTGGGGGGAGCCGTCATGCTGCACTAAGGCGCCGATGGAACTGGTTATAACCTCTCGGTCGTGGGATTTTCTCTTGCGTCGAGGGTTATGGCAGCCGAGTTTCTTGGCTCGGTCGATGATGGTGGTCACAGAGACCTCGATGCCTTTCTTTCTCAGGCGGTCTCGCAATGCCGTGTAGTTGTAGTCTGAGATGGGCAGCTGTCGGTCCTGCACGATTTGTTTTTCTTGCAGCAGTGCTTGCTCGATCTCACTCTCTACCTGGGCAGACAGCCGAGGAGATGTAGTCCTTACGTAGACAAGGGAGAAGATCTCGGGGTTCTGCCGATATGATTTCAGCAGAGCGAAGAATCGAGTCTTCTCAATACCTAGCATCTGTTGGAGGTCAGCACGTGCGATTTTCCCTTGGCAGTAGCTTTGAAACAAGACCTTCACTTGCTCATCCGAGAAGCGTCTATGAAGCTGGTCCATGAGTTCCTCCTTTCTTCCGAAAAGGAGGAATTTACCCCATAGACAGGCTGGCTGTGGAGATTCCAGGTGTTCACTTTTCAATTGGATAGAGTTCACTTTTCAGCTTTAAACGGTTCACTTTTGAACTTTAAATGACAAAGCTTTTTAAAAAGCTTGACAAACTGGAGGATTTTTGATTTAAGGGTTTGCGGAGACGAAGCGGAAACGTGTTTACTAACCTATACACCGAGTATACGAAGAATCATTTCCTCCGGCCGAGGATTTACTAACCCGTCAGCGATTAGGAAAAGAAACAGTGGCAGTTAAGGCTGATATCATTATTCGGAATGCGACAGTGCTTACGGTGGATCGGGAGAGGCGAGTTATCAAGGATGGTGCAGTGGTCATTGAAAAAGACAGAATAAAAGACATC
>JAOUPD010000136.1 GCA_029880065.1 Hadesarchaea archaeon | reverse complement strand
TCAACGTTTACTTTTTCGGCTTTTATACGAATATTGTAACCTAACTTTTTTTCAGACATATTACAAACTCGGCAGCACTTCTTTCTCTATCATGTCCCACTGGGTCTTCGAATCCGTACTCATAGGATAAAGCGTTACACAGTAGGCTCCAGTCTTGTAAATCTCTTCAAGCTTCTCGATCACATCCTCCGCATTTCCAATGGCTGCTTGTTTCATTTTCATCTCGAACGAACCGGCTCCCTGAGTGCGTCCCGCCCTAACGTCCACCCAGAAGTGTCGCGCCTCTTCTATGGCCTTCTCCCTGTCTGGGTTAATGTTGACGTTGATTCTCTGGTTATACCCGACTTCTTTCGGTCCCTTGGGCGCTCGTCCAAGCACGAGCTCCCTCTTATATTTCTTGCAATATTCTCTCAATTTCTCTAAGCTCTTTTCCCATGTAAATGGTTTCCCAGTTTTTTCCTCTAACAACCCCGGCATCCACCAAGTTGGTGCCCACTCATTGCCATATTGCGCTGTCCTCCTTATGGCGGCATCAGATCCTCCTCCGACCCATATTGGAGGATGGGGTTTCTGAATGCATGGGGGACTGCAGACATTTTTGAGTGTAAAGAATTTTCCCCTGTAGTCATAAATTGCAGGTTCTGTCCACAACTTCTTCATTATGTCGAGGGCTTCATCGAGCCTCTTTCCACGTTCCTTCCAAGGAAGCTGAAAGTTGTCATATTCAGATGGCCAAAACCCCAGCCCTACCCCCAGGGTGAAACGTCCGTTTGACATTATGTCCAAACTTGCGGTGATATCGGCGACGTGTATGGGGTGGAGAAGGGGTACTTCCATCACATCAGGACCAAATCTTACATGCTCTGTTTCAGTGGCAATAGCGGCCATGTAAGGCACTGAATGGAGCCTTTTTGGATCAACCCTCGCAAAAAATTCCGGAATAGCTAGATAGTAAATACCCGCGGAGTCGGCTCTTTTGGCTATTTCCATGTACTCCTTAAAAACTTCGTTGTTCACTTTTTCGGCTTTTACACGAATGTTGTAACCTAGTTTTTTTTCTACCATCAATTTGAATAAAGGGAAAAACTATTTAAAATTATCTGTTTATTTTGTGCAGTTTTTATATTAAAACACCTACAACACCTAAAAAGTGAGATGAGCAAGGACGCTAGGTAATCCGGGCATTTTCTACGGAGTTTTACGGAAATGGACCGTAACCACGCGGAAAATTTTATGCCTTGTGCTCAGTTCATGAACTATTTAGGCTTAAACTTGTCCCAAAAATTTCCTAGCTGTTGCCCTAAAACCAAAATAAAGCACCATGCTGCCATCGCTGTCATAAATATTTGGAATATTTGATAATCCCCAAGTTCGCTAAATAATAGACCTGTTGAAAACCGCGTTGGAACTGCTATCAGAAAGATTATAAACCAGATAAGGAGCGCGAGAACGATGCCCTTCGTGCGCGATACCGACCACGCTCTTAATTTTCTTCCAGGCAACCGATTATATGTAAAAGCGTATATCACTCCAAGTATTATCCCGAAAATGGGGCCGATAATAAGTCCCATAAACGGATTTACGCGCAATGCCACATATCTTCCACCAAATGGAGGAGGTGCGGTCGGGATACCAAGTAAAGATGCAATGATGTAAAAAAAGAATGTTATAAAAAATGCATAAACAATCCCATAGATAACGCCCGCGACTATCCCAGCCTTAATACCTCTACGTAGTTCAACCACGCATTTTACCTTCTTCAGATAGGCAATTCCTGTTCCTATTTTGAGTACCGAGTACCAATTATTTAAAACTTCATTTTTTTCGTAAAGCCACTCATAGAAGAAAATTCCTAATACCGCACCACTTTGATGCCGTTAACTTGCCCCTCTTTCTTATCTTAAAATACCTAAAGCACCTAAAAAAGTGAGGAATCAAATGGAAAAGACCATCGTGCTAATCGGGACGCTGGACACAAAGGGGGCGGAATACCGATATATCAGGGACAGGATCGTGGAGCAGGGCTGTCGAGTAATTGTGGTGGATGTCGGGATACTGGGAAAGCCGCTATTCCAACCGGACATCACCCGCGAGCAAGTGGCCCAAGCTGCAGGGCTCAGCATTGAAGAAGTGGCCTCCTCGAGAATGGGGGGAGAAGCTATACAGCCGATGAGCAGGGGCGCGGCGAAGATTGTTCAGGAGCTCTACCAGTCGGGAAAACTTGACGGAATCTTGTCCTTGGGCGGGACGATGGGGACTTTTGTTGGCACCGCAGTCATGAGGACCCTGCCCCTGGGCGTGCCCAAGGTTATGGTCTCCACCCAGGCCTCCGGTGACACCAGCCCCTACGTGGGCACCAAAGACATAGTGATGATCCCCTCCATGGCCGACATCGTGGGGCTGAACCGGATAACCAAAAATGTGCTGACCATGGCCGCTGGCGCCGTCGTGGGCATGGTAAGGTCGCTCCGG
>JAOUPD010000135.1 GCA_029880065.1 Hadesarchaea archaeon | reverse complement strand
GGTCAAAAATCTTCCAGGAGTCAAATTCGCAGCTGCAACCGCGGGAAGATTCGATATCGTGGCACGAATCGAAGCCGCAGATCTTAAAGCGCTAGGCGATGCCGTCGTGAGCAAGATCCAGAACATCCCCGGAGTCAGGTACACGGAGACCTCACTAATAGTTGAATGAGCGGATGCTGCGAGCTTTATAAAGCGAGAGGGTTAAGGCTCAGGGATGCTGGTGGTAACCCTACAAGGAGCCATTCATTGTTCAAGTAGGTTTATTTTTCCCACCACAAATAAAAATCGGCGATCTTATGGTCGAACTCGTATTTCTGGGGTGCGGTGGAGGCCGTTTTCAAGTTATAGACCAGCATTTCAAGACTGGGGGCTTCCGCTTGCACGCGGGAGTCAAAATACACATTGATCCTGGACCCGGAGCTCTCTTGCTTTCCCACCAGCACAATTTAGACCCTCTCGCCCTTGACTGCGTCGCGGTTACTCATTGCCATCCCGATCATTACTGTGACGCCGAAGTGCTCATAGAGGCGATGACTCAACACATGACTCGCAGACGAGGCGTGCTCATAGGAAGCGAGAGCGTGCTCAAAAGTGTAGGGAAATTTGGCCCAGCGATCTCGCGCTTTCATCAGGGAAAGCCGGAGAAAGTCGTTTGCCTTCGAGTTGGCGAAAGCTACGAGTTCGGCGACATAAAACTCGATGCAACACCGACCCAACACAGCGACCCCACGACATTTGGGCTAAAGATCCACTCGCAAGAGGGCATCATAGGCTACACCAACGATACTCAGTACTTTGATGAACTCGCGAAGCACTTCGAAGGCAGTCGAGTTATAATAGCAAATGTCACACGCCCGCTGGCGATGCGAATCCCGTGGCACCTCTGCTCTGACGACCTCATCGCTCTCCTAAATCAAGTGAAACCGGAGCTCGCAGTGATGCTGCATATGGGAATGCTGTTCTTAAAACATTCACCGGAGAAGGAGGCGAAGCGAATCAAAACTGCAACTGGCGTGGAAACGGTGCCGGGCTACGTGGGGCTACGTGTTAACCTCGACAAAGAAGTGAAATTCAAGCGCCCTAGCAAGCAGCCCAGTTTGGAAGCTTTTGTGCGATTACCCCCTGAACGCATCGTTGAGGTGGAATAGCCGAATTGCTTTATATTGTTCAATTCAGATTTTGATGAGGCTGTCGAGAAAAGCCAAAGGAGGTATCAAGTGGAAGTATCAAAGGACTACGACCCGCTCAAAATCGAACCCAAGTGGCAGGAGCGATGGAGAGAGTTAGACATCCATCGCTTCGATCGCGAGGATAAAAAAAAGCCGACTTACGTTATTGATACTCCACCTCCATATCCGTCAGGCGAATTTCACATGGGCACGGCGTTGAACTGGACCTACTTCGATATGGTCGCCCGCTACAAGCGAATGCGCGGTTTCAACGTGCTCTTCCCGCAGGGCTGGGATTGCCACGGGTTGCCGACTGAGGTTCAAGTCGAAAAGCGCTACGGAATCCGCAAAGGCGATCTCCCGCCTGAAAAATTCCGCAAACTCTGCATCAAGCTGACCGAGGAGAACATCGCTCACATGCGGGAGGAGATGAACTCGCTTGGCTTTTCAATCGATTGGTCTACTGAGTACCGGACAATGGACCCGGACTACTACAGGCGAACCCAGCTATCCTTCGTGCAGCTTTACAAGCGTGGTTTGATCTATCGGGGCGAGCACCCTGTCAACTGGTGCCCGCGATGCGAAACCGCGATTGCCGATGCCGAAGTCGAATACGAAGATCGAGAGGCGACATTCAGCTACATCAAGTTCAAGCTCCACGGCGAGGACGAGTACCTTACCATAGCCACCACCCGACCCGAGTATCTTCCCGCATGCGTGGTCGTGGCGGTTTACCCTGGAGACGAACGCTACAGGAAGCACGTTGGAAAAAAGCTCGAGGTCCCCCCATTCGGTCAAGTCGTCGAGCTCATCGAGGACCACGAGGTCGACCCCGAGTTCGGCACGGGCGTGGTGATGGTCTGCACCTTCGGCGATAAGACCGATGTGCGGTGGACGAAACGCTACAAGCTACCCGTGGTCAAACTCATCGATGAAAAAGGGAACATGAGCGGGGCAGCTGGCAAATATGCTGGGCTGACGCTCGAGGAGTGCAAGCGTGCAATCATTGATGACCTCCGCAAAGCGGGTCTGCTCGTGAAGCAGGAGAAGCTGGCTCAAAGCGTCGGGGTGTGCTGGCGGTGCAAGACTCCGGTTGAAATCCTGGCAAAACCGCAGTGGTTCATGAAAGTGATAGACCTGAAGGACAAGGTGATCGAGAGCGCCAAGCAAGTTCGCTGGGTTCCCGAGCACATGCGGCAGAGGTTAATCGACTGGGTAGAGTCGATGGATTGGGACTGGGTGATCTCGAGGCAGCGGATCTTCGCGACCCCGATTCCGGCTTGGTACTGTACGGGCTGTAAAGAGC
>JAOUPD010000134.1 GCA_029880065.1 Hadesarchaea archaeon | reverse complement strand
GCGTTTGAGCAGTCTGGCCATGTTTTCGCCCGAGGCGATCCTTTGCATAACTGTAGCTTCAGATATCGAGCCAACCTGCACTTCCTCATCAAGCACTGGCAGTTGCGAAATGTCGTGTGATTTCATGAGTTGAATTGCTTTGTCTACTCGGTCGTCGGACTTTACAGCTACAATTGGCGATGTCATTATTTGTCCAACAGTTGCACGCTTCTCCATGGCAGTTGCTCGCTCGAGCGCTTTGGATATTTTTTCAAGAGTGGACATCCGAGGATCTACGGTTCTTGCCTCGATTTTCGAGATATACGCTTGGGTCACGTCTGCGAGTTCTGCTAGTTGCTTTTGACTCAGCCCGAGCCTCGTACGCATCGCTTTGACCTCAGATAGCAGGAGTATTCGCACAAAAATCACTTATTCCTGTTAGTTATATTTTTGGCAAAACCTATAAATAGCTAGCAGATTGAAAATCCGAGAGGCGAAAACTTGACGCGCAATATACTCGTCGAGGAGTTTAAGCAAATTCCTCTCGAGAAACAAAAACTGGAGATCGTTGAGCGAAAGGGTCTTGGGCATCCTGATTCTATTTGTGACGCGATTTTTGACCGAGTTTCAGTAGAATTAAGCAAAGAGTATTTGAAAAAATTTGGCATGATTATGCACCACAATGCAGACAAGTCGCTGCTCGTCGCCGGGGAGGTTGAGACGAGATTTGGCGGTGGCGAAGTGAAGCAACCCATGCTTTTAATCTTCGGCGACCGAGCGACTAAGGAGGTTGAAGGAACCAAAATCCCGGTGGAGGATATCGCGATTCGTGCTGCGAAGAGCTGGATAAAAGAAAATTTGAGGTTTGTCGATCCGGAAAAGCACATGCGCTACCAAGTCGAGTTCAAGCCTGGATCTGCGGCGCTCACGGACATCTTCAAGCGTAAGGTGCTTAGCGCTAACGACACCTCGGCTGCGGTCGGCTATGCACCAATGACTTGGACAGAGCAGCTAGTGCTGAAGACCGAGCGTTACTTGAATTCTCCTGAGTTTAAAAAGGAGTTTCCTGAGACCGGCGAGGATGTCAAGGTGATGGGCGTTCGAAAGAACGACGAGCTCCATCTAACCGTGGGGGTGGCTTTCGTTGACCGATTCGTAGAGAGCGAGGACGATTACTTCAGGAAGAAGGAGGAAATCCTCGAGCGGCTATACGCATTCGTGAAAGGGAATTCCTTCCTCAAGAAGATCAAGCTCAACCTTAACACTCTCGATGTGCGCGGAAGGGGTGTCGGAGGAACATACCTCACTGTGCTCGGAACGAGCGCTGATGGGGCGGACTCGGGCCAAGTTGGAAGGGGCAATCGTCCAAATGGCGTGATTCCGCTCAACCGCCATACGGGTTCGGAGGCGGCAGCGGGCAAGAACCCAGTGAGTCACGTGGGCAAAATTTACAACTTGCTCACGCACCGAATCGCGAACGAAATTTACAGTCAAGTTTCGGGATTGGATGAGGTTTACGTTTGGATAGTTAGCCAGATAGGGAAATCTATCGATGATCCAGCAATCGCCGTTGCTAGGGTCATCACGAAGCCGGGCACCCAAATCGAGAACATCCGTGAGCAGATAGCGGAAGTGGTGGATGCAGAGCTTGAACATATTGACAAGTTCTGCATGAAGCTCGCCGAAGGGAAAATTCCGATTTGTTGAACTTCGGATTTTAAGCGGAAGACCTTTGTAAGAATCATTCAAAGTTGTAGGGGTGATACCATCTTCCAAATCTTACACCGAGATGGCATGGGTCGAGTGGGCAGACTTAGCACTCCGCACGGCGATGTGACAACCCCGACCCTCATGCCTGTCATCGATCCATCGGACGTAATTTTATCACCCAACCAGATGCGTCGCGAGTTTAACGCCGAGCTAGTGATAACAAACGCCTACCTAACTCGTCGCTGCTTCGGAGAAAAGGCAATCAAACAGGGGATTCACGGCGTGCTTGATTATGATGGTTCAATCGCAACCGACTCTGGAGGTTATCAGATCTTACGCTACGGGGAAGTGGATGTCGGCCCTGAGGAAATCGTGAGCTACCAAGACGCGATCGCCCCCGACATCGCGACTATCCTCGATGTTCCGACTGGTGTTCGAGCGACTAAGGAGCATGCAGCCGAGACGGTACGGATAACACTTGAGCGAGCCAAGCAGGCGGTCGAACTCAGATCCAATCCTAAAGTGATGTGGTGCGGCCCGGTGCAGGGGGGCCTTTTTGGCGAGTTGGTCGTCCAAAGCGCGCGCGAGATTGGGAAGCTCGACTATCAACTGCATGCGATAGGAAGCCCTGTTGAGTTACTCGAGGGATATCGTTATGCGGAGCTTGTTGATCTCGTCATGACTGCGAAGCAACACCTGCCACTCGATCGCCCTACGCATCTTTTCGGCGCCGGGCACCCCATGATGTTTGCGCTCGCCGTGGCGATGGGCTGTGACCTCTTCGACTCCGCCGCGTACGT
>JAOUPD010000133.1 GCA_029880065.1 Hadesarchaea archaeon | reverse complement strand
GGATACCGTCGAGAAAAAGCGCCTGTCCAACCCCACGACCGAATAGGTAGTCCGCCACCGCGCGCAGTTTAAACAGTTCTTTCCCAGTTGGTCCCTGCAAACGATTACCGTGCAAACTTGACTGCGGCGAGTGAAAAAGTTTTGGGGCGTTGGGTGTCCTAAATAGGACACGCTATGCTCAGCGCCTTTTTGTCGATGAGGCGATGAGATTTTAAGGATTCGCACCTGAAAGAGCTTGGGAGATTGATGATACTTACCTTTGAGCAGGAAAAAACCATCATTCGAACATTACTGCAGAAGCTCGGTGTGAACGAGGAGCAGGCTGAGGCCACTGCCGAGGTATTAGCTGAGGGCGACCTCCGCGGCTTCTCCTCCCACGGCCTACTCCGCCTGCCCTACATTCTGCGGGCGCTCAAGCGGGGAACAATCGTCGCCAAGGCAAAGGTCGATGTCATGAGAGAGACTCCAGCGACCGCACTCATCAACGGTGGACACGGGCTGGGCCACTACATCGCGACGCGAGCGATGCGCACAGCAATCGAAAAGGCGAAAAAACAGGGCGTGGCCGCAGTCGGCGTTTACAACTCAAACCACTTCGGCATCGCAGGATACTACGCCGAGCTAGCGATGCGTGAAGGGTTGATCGGCATCGTGACCACGACTACCGACGCGCTCGTCCACCCCTGGGGCGGCGTCGAACCCTTGCTTGGGACGAACGCTCTTGCCATTGGTATCCCCTCCAAGCCTCCAGTGTTGCTCGACATGGCGATGAGCGTCGCGGCGCGAGGTAAGCTCGTGAAAGCGATGAAGGAAGGTAAAACCATTTCTGAAAGTTGGGCAATTGATTCAGAAGGACGGCCGACGACTGATCCCAAGAAAGGCTTAGCGGGGGCGCTCAGCCCATTTGGAGGAGTCAAGGGCTATGGGTTGGCGTTCATGCTCGAGTTGTTGGCAGGCCCATTGGTAGGTGCCGCTGCTGGGAAGGAAGTTCATGGCACACTCGAGCCAGTGGAGGGATTTTCCACCAAGGGCGACTTCATGATCGCGATCGACCCGGAAACATTCGGATCGGTTGATGAATTCCAGAAACGCGTTCAAAAATTCGTGACCCAGCTCAAGGAATCCCGCAAGGCTCCGGGTATTGAAGAGATTTTGGTGCCCGGAGAACCTGAGTTCCGCATCCGAGAGAAACGGCTTCGGGAGGGCATCCCGATCGCCAACGAGGTTTGGGCCGAACTTGAGCAGATTGCAAAGGAGTTAGGGGTGAATCTCAAACCCCAGAAAGAATAACAGAAAAATTCTGGGACACCTACTCCTACAACCCGTTGGATGGGCAAGGGAACACTCCGACAAGCTGATGTCAAATCTTAACAATTTAAGTTCGTTTCAAGTAATCGACAAGCTCGCTCGAGACCAACGGCTTGCCCTTGACGAGCGGGAACGCGTAGGGCAAGAAGGTTGAATACACCTCGCTTATTCGAATTTCAAGTCCACGCTGCACGGGCACCTCCTCGAGTCGCTTGCCCTCGAGCACTCGCTTGGCCATGTATACCGCGCCGTCTATCGCAAATTGATGCTCTCCCAGATTTCGTGCGAGAGCTCTCGGCAACGATGCTGTCAGCAGTCTTCTAGTCCGCCCAAGCGGAGGCTCCCCGCCCAAGATGCCACCAATGACTATTGCCCGCTTACCCCGCATGTCGGCTGGTGATAGCTTTTTCCTCGCGCGGGGGTCAAGCACGATTAACTCCTTTTGATTAAAAAGTTCCTTGACTCGCCTTCGTTCAACCTGTGCTATGCGTTTAATTTTTTGGGATTCTTTTACTTTTTTCACATTTGTTAAAATCAGGTTGTTCTTCCCAACAATCCGCGCGGCATTTGAGTACTCAATGGAGAGCCACTCACTCAGCTTAGGCTCAAGGTGCTCGATGATGAATAACATTGACACCCCCAAACAGTTTATTGGTGACGAGAGAACTAAAATGCTTCAAATAAACGTTGCAAACTTCACAGAACAGAACCTGCAACGGGTCAACTCTGCGTTTTTTTCGTCAGCAGCTCGACAACAGGCATAGTCTCTCCGGACAGAAAGCTTATGCATGCACCGCCGCCAGTGCTGATGTGTTTTATCCGGTCTGTAACTCCTGCGTCATGAGCGGCCGCCACTACGTGTCCTCCGCCGAGTATTGTGAAAGCTTGGGAGTTGGCCATGGCTTCAAGTACTTTGAACGTCCCCTGCTCGAATCCTTGTTTTTCAAAAATTCCTAGCGGGCCATTTATGACGACAGTTTTTGCCCCCGAGATTACCTTAGAGTATTCCTCGACCGTTTTGCTTCCAATGTCTCCAAGGGGCAGCTCTGTCGGAAGCTGATCTACTCCCAGTTCTTTCGGTTTTCCGCTCTCATCAACGATTAAGTCTAAAGGAGTTTTTATCTTGTTTCCGTGCTGGGAAAGCAAACGCTTGGCCCGCTCGATTTCTTCGCCAAAACCTTTATCGAGCAACAATTGCAGGTTTGGCTTACCCAGATCCT
>JAOUPD010000153.1 GCA_029880065.1 Hadesarchaea archaeon | reverse complement strand
GAAGGGCGCTGGCAGTCTACCGGAGGAAAGAGGTTTGGAGAGGGCTTGTGAAGAGGGCCATGAGGGCGGACTACTCTTGGGAAAGGTCCGCGAGGGAATACATAGAGCTGTATCAGACGGCCCTACGCACGAAGCAATGATCAATTTCAAGATAAATCTAAAAAGCGGAGATGATTGTCATGAACAAAATTGCGTTTGAGAAAGTGATCCGCGAGGCGGAATTGCTCAGCCCGCTTTTGGGTTTTAAGTCGGACATCCATCCAATCGAATTCAGGAAGGATCCGCTGACTAGTAGGTGGTGCAGGATAAACATCGAACGGGCGAGGAGGGTGAAACAGGCCAAGACCAGGGAAACTACGGATTCGACGAGAATAGTCGAGGAATCCAGAAAGAAGTGTTTCTTTTGTCCAGAAAACCTCGAAAAAACAACCCCAATGTTTCCAAGCTATTTCCCCGTGGGGAGAATAAAGGGCGGGGCCGCTTGCCTCTTCCCGAACCTCTTTCCATTCGGGGAGTTTCACGCTGTGGGGGTATTCTCCGGTGAGCACCATTTGCCTCTCGATCAATTCTCTCCTAGGCTGCTCGAGGATTGCTTCAGAGTTTGTCTCGAGTATTTCAAGTTCATCTACAGCAAACGCCCAGACATCAAATATTGCACAATCAACTGGAATTGCATGCCGCCAGCGGCTGCCAGCATCATTCACCCTCACGTCCAAATCCTCGCGGACCATAAACCAACTCCTCAACTCAATGAGCTGGTCGAAGCCAGCATGAAATATCACAATAAGAACGGGAGCAACTATTGGATCGACTTAATTGAAACGGAAAGAAAAAATGGCGAGAGGTGGGTAGGGGAAACTGGCTCCGTCGCCTGGCTGACGAGTTTCGCCCCCCAGGGAAACAAGGAGGTCATGGCGATATTTTCCGATAAAGTTTCCACCCTAATTCGACTAAACGAATCGGATTTGAAGGACTTTTGCGAGGGGCTTTCAAAGGTTTTGAAAGGTTATCACGAGATGAGCGTCGGGAGCTTTAACATGAGCGTCTTCTCCGGCCCTAATGACCGAAATCTCAGCGATTATTATTTCTTAAATGTCAAGCTGATCTCTAGGCCGAACTTTGAACCGTTCTACACGGGTGATGATGGCTTCATGGAGAAGTTTCACTGCGAGCCGATTATCGAGGCGAGGCCCGAGGACATCGCGGAGGGGCTAAGGGATTATTTTTAGGGATGGTCCATGGCATTGTTCGCCGACGACCGGAGGATCGTGGTTTGATCCATCGGGTATGGTCATGGTGAAAATAACTGTCAAGGAAAAGATGTTCGCCCTTAGAGAACTCTAAAAGTCACCTTAAGGTTCCCCCATCGAGAAAACGCCCAATGATACCATCTCTAGCTTTCACAGTGGGGACAAGCTTTTATTTCCTGCGCGAGATTGTAAAAGCGGGCGCCATTGGGGTACCCTTGCCACTGATTTGTTTGATGCGAGGGGCGCGGAGCGGGTTGGAAGACCGACGGAAGGAAAGGAGGAACAAACCTTCCGACAGAATAATAAAAACCCGTCCCCGCTTTGTCCATCAATATGCCCCCATATTATTTTACAACTATTAGTAGTATTTATATCCATCACCTCTGTTGAAGGCTTGATAAAGAATGTGGACTTAGTTTTTAAAACAGGATTATCTAACCTTATTTTTACTAATTGGTTAAAGCGAATTAAATCAAATTATCTCAGAAGAAATTTAAGTAACGTGAGCAAGTCCTTAATGAGGGCCCGTGGCGCAGATTGGCTAGCGCGTTCGGCTGATAGCCCATGAAGGCAGAAACCGGGAGGTCGAGGGTTCGAATCCCTCCGGGCCCACCATCAAAGGTAACGAGCTATGTCATTCAACGAGAAACTCCAGCATCTCAAATCGATTATCCGAGACTGCGACGGTGCGGTAATCGCTTTTTCGGGCGGGGTCGACTCCTCGCTCGTCTGCGTGGTTGCTCACGAAGTGTTGGGCGAGCGAACCATTGCGGTCACCGCTATTTCTCAGACATACCCACCCGGGGAAGTTGAATGGGCCAAGAAAGCGGCCAGACATATCGGCATCAAGCACATGACTATAATCACGAATGAACTTCATAACGCAA
>JAOUPD010000132.1 GCA_029880065.1 Hadesarchaea archaeon | reverse complement strand
CGAATGTGAAAAAAGACAAAGATGGGATAGAGGGGTAGACTTTGCTGTTTCAGATGCCAAGTCAGATGACAAAATATTGTTGCGCCTTATCGCCGAGCCAAAATCAAAATCCGGCTTCATTGGAATAGACGCTGTCAGGAAGATGTCTGAGATCTTGGAGCATGAGAACTATGATAGAGGAGTTCTCATAGGTAAGAGATTTTCAGAGGCGGCAAAAGAAGAAATGAGGCGAAACGACATTCAGATGATATCTGAGAGACTCACGCCCTCATTTACACCGCAGAAACTCTACCTTAGGATACAAGATTACATAGATGATTTATGCGAAGTCAAGTGTGGTAAGGTTCCTGAGAAACAGTCCGATTGTAAGGGATATTCCGAGGGCACCTACTCCTGTAAGGTCAGGCTGATCAGCGACGACGCCTCATTCCACTTTGAACGCGGCTGGACAAACCTTCTACAAAACGACCTCAAACGTCTCCTGAGAATGTGTAGGCGCATTCCAAACAAGTGATCAAACCAATGAAAAAGGAGGAATAGCGGACTTGAGCTCTAAGATAACTCGCAAAAAGGGACAGTCGGGCAGAGCTAAGGTAGTGCAGTGTATTCAGTGTGGAAAGATGGTGCCGCGAGACAAGGCCATGGAGAAACGTAAATCGGCACTCCGTCGGGCCACAGGCTTAGATCACTTCTCAAGAAGCAAGACGCATATATCAGCGGCAGAAAGAGCATCGTCTATTATTGCGTATCCTGTGCCAAACACCGAAAATATGTGAAGAACATGGATGCCAGTACGCGCAAGAATCTTAGTCTTAAAATCGTGCACGGAAATTGGTCAAGATGACTATGTTAAATGAATTGCAGAGACCGAAACTGTCAAGTAGAATCAGAAGAGTTGGTAATCGTCAAAAAGTTGCGAAATTCTCTGAGAACTTGCGGTTTTATGTCAAATATGCAGCTTTTGTCTTGAAGGCTTTGAGAAGGCCTCGGTTTCAAAAATTCCTCAATTGGATGATAAAAAGAGAAAACATAAGAGAAAACATGGTTAAAGATATTCAAGTCAGAGTTCTTCCGTTTAAAAAGAAGAACGGAAATGGACTCGCCGGGAAATGCAAGAGTAACGGTGAAATCCTCGTCTATCCAAAAAGGTTAGAGTTCTGTCAGGAACTGATACGAAAATCTGGGAAAGAAACGGCTCTTTCTTATATCAGGAGCCGAGCTCAAGCCGCCTTAATACACGAGTTTCTACACGTAAAATACTCGAGTGACGAAGAAAAAGTCAGGGAACTAACGAAGAAATATTTTAACATCTTCGCCAAAAATCGAGACATATCTGATGCTTCGAAGATATTATTCAAAGAGTAGGCCCGGAAAACAATTAAAGGACACAAAAAGTTTTGAGGCTTAATTTTTTGCTGAGGAAAAATACGGATACAAACGCAGAAAAATTTATTACTCACCAGATTTGCCCGAGATTTAATAGAGATAAGCAGGAGGTGAAAAGTATGGTTGAAGAAGAAGACTGGGAATGGGAAGAAGAGGAAGAAGAAGAGGAGGAATGGTAGAAGATCTTGACACCGCCTTTTTTTGTTTTAGCCCTTTTTGCCAACTATCAATCTTTTCGTTTGCAACTGGTTTTAAAAACAAGGAGGGACGAATGTATATTTTGATTGCATATTCAGACCTTTGTGCCCACCTAATCTAACACACCGTCCTCTGGCGAGGATCGAGTAGGCAAATACACGTGCACAGTGAAGCTGCATATATTGCCGCCAAGTAAATAGTAAACAGCTTGGGAAAAAAGTCAATTTATTAAAGAAAGATCTTGGTGATGCAGGTTATGGGGTTAGATCGGTTTTTGTTTAGAAAAGAGATTCTGATAGATGATTCTGGATGGGGAGACCTTATTTTAGGCGTGGTAATAGGCGCCCTCAAACTTCCAGACCGCAGGTACATGGAACGCAGGATCCCGGTTTCCTCCTTCCAGTCGCCTAGCTTTGAAAATAAACAGTATTTGGATGATGCCGCTAAGATTGCCGAGGAGATCGTTGAGGTGATGCGGCCAGACAGAGAAACTCAGTTCAAGGTATGCTCAGGATACGTTCTCTCCAGCATACGCAAACACCTACGAGACCGGGGATTCAGCGTGAAAAAAGTGGAAATCACCGGTGAGCTCCAAGACATGGTTGAGAGAGGTTACATACGATGGTGCGTTGAAGTAGGAGTATCACCAGAACGACTGGAAGACAAGAGACGCTTCTGGGCACTTCTAGAATGGGTCGCGGAAAAACCAAAAATCAGAGAAGAACTCGTAAAGACGGGATGGAAGAGCTGGCATAGAAAATGGCGAGAAAAAGCTTTCAAGACAAAGCTTCAGTAGAAAAGGCAAAGAAAAATAGACTGAGGGTTTCATGTTAGAAAAAAGAGGGGGTTTTGCGGGGGATGTCACCATGCTTTACTGCTTACAAATGTAAAGGTCACTTTTCAATGCTGGATTTCAGTGTAAAGCTACGCGCGCGCAAGAGAAAAAGGCGAGTTGGGGAAGAAATCGCCAGCGCAGCGCCCGGTTCAAATCCCACGTGCGGCGC
>JAOUPD010000131.1 GCA_029880065.1 Hadesarchaea archaeon | reverse complement strand
TACACGGCCCCCCAGCTTGCGGATATCCTCAACCATCGAATCCGCGAAGCGTTCAAAGTGGGCACAGTCGACGAGGACACCGTGGCGCTCATCGCCGACATCGCCGCGCGGTGGGGCGACGCTCGACTCGCGCTTGAGCTCCTCTGGCGTGCCGGGATGACCGCGGACGGAGAGAGCGCTAGTGAGGTGATGCCCGAGCATGCGCGCCGGGCCAAGGCCGAGGTCTACCCCGAGGTCAAGCGAGAGGTGATTCGTGATCTTCAACTTCATGAGAAACTGTTTCTGCTGGCTGTAGCTCGGAAGTTAAAGATTTCAAAGCGAGCCTACGCGCTGACAGGAGAGGTCGAAAAAAGTTATCGCGTCGTCTGTGAGGAGCACGACGAGGAGCCCCGGAAGCACACCCAGCTCTGGGAGTACCTCAATCGGATGGAAGGTTTGGGCTTAGTAGATCTTCAACCTTCGGGCGAGAGGCATCGCGGGAAGAGCCAGCGGATAAGTGTGCCCGACATCCCGGTGGCGACGCTTGAGCGGGAACTTGAACGGTTGCTTAAAACTAGCAGTAAAAGGTAAATGCGGGGGCACTTCAATTTCTTTGGGGTCGTGGGGTAGCCTGGTCTATCCTTCTGGCTTAAGGTTATCAAAAAAGTAGCCTGCCAATCGGGGCTTAGGCCATAGGCGGAAGAGCCAGGGACTCGAGTTCAAATCTCGACGACCCCACCACTACTTTTTCTTGATTTTCTTTGAAGTTCTCTTACTCTTCTTCGTGGCAGACGGCTTCAGACGGATCAGCCCCCATAGCGCGAGCACTAGCAAGGCGGTGATGAACAGGTAAATTACGCCCTTCCAGATGTCGCCCCCAAGTACCGAGCCCCAGCTCCCGAAACAGTAGAGCTTGCCCTCATCCGTCCCAATGAAAACCTTTCCATAGGCGACGGCTGGTGAAGACCTCCCTATTTTTCCTATGCGGTGCCTCCAGATCAAGGTCCCGTCAAGCGCGTTGAGCGCGTAGAGGTAGCCGTTCTGCGAGGTGATGAACACTTTATTATCCGTGACCGCTGGAGAGGATTGCACCCGGTCGCCAGTAGGGTATCTCCAAAGTACGCGATTTTCGATGTTACCGCGGGCGTCGAGGGCGTAGACGTAGCCATCGCTCGACCCGAAGTAAACCACATCGTCAGCGACGGCGGGCGAGAACTCAATCTGGCTGTCCGCCTTAAACTCCCACAGGTTCTCACCGGTCGCCGCGTCCAGCACGTAGAGATGCCAGTCGTTTGAGCCAACGTAGACACGCCCCCCAGCGATCGATGGCGACGAGATGATTGGGTAGTTTTCAAGCATCCCCTTTTCCACTACTTGAAAATGCCAGACCTCAAACCCATCGCTCGTGTGTAGTGCGTACATACGCCCATTCCATGTGCTGACGAAGACGATATCGCTGGCAACTGCGGGTGAGAAAGTGATTTTACTCCCAAGGTTATTTCCCCACAGGAGCTGCCCGCTTGTGGCATTAATGGCATAAACATAGTTATCGGTCGAGGTCACGTAGACGAAGTTACCGATAACCGCGGGAGCCGAGTATATCGCACCGTCCGTAGGGTAACTCCATAGATTTTCACCGGTGGCCGCATCGAGACAATAAACCATGCCGCGAGAGCCTGTGTAAATACGCCCATCTGCAAAGGTAGGCGATGCTACGTCCTCCCCAGCTTTGAAGTTCCACACCTCCTTGCCGTTAATCGCGTTAATCGCGCGAATGTATCCGTCTTCAGACCCTATGAAAACTTTGTCGTCCACGACAGTTGGTGAGGAAAAGCTTCCAGCACCGTTGAACGTCCATGCTATTTGGTCGGTTTCTGGGGCCGAGGAGATCGAATAACCGGTACGCTGGGCATCGTGCCCTAAGGTGGGCCATTCCTGAGCAAGCGCACCAGAGGCGGTTAAGCATAAGAGGAGCGCAAAGGCGGCGATGGCTTTCATGGTCCCCAACACCCTAAGGTCGCTGGTTTAAATATGGGTGATGGGAGCAATGAATTGTTGTTGAAGCTTGAAGTAATTGAGTAATTTAAGCTTTGGCCTTGGTGATTATTCCCCTAGCTGCAAGCAGGCCAGTCGCGGCAGCGTTGACGATTCCTCGTGAGAGTCCAGCCCCGTCGCCAGCGACGAAGAGGTTGGGCACGTTTGTTTCCATATTTTCGTTGACGGTAATCTGCATAGCATAAAACTTCACTTCTGGGGCGTAAAGCAACGTAGAATCTGAAGCTACTCCAGGGACGACTTTGTCCAAGCGCTCGAGCCCTTCGGTTAAGCCCCTCACGATTCGTCCCGGCAAAGCCATCGAAATATCGCCGGGAGTTACGCTCCTGAGAGTTGGCGTCACATGCCCTCGCTCAATTCGCTCCAAAGTCGACCGCCTTCCCGAGCGCAAATCGCCCAAGCGTTGGAGCAACGGGCGTCCGCCACCTATGGTTGTCGCAAGGTAAGCGATCGACTGTCCGTATGCCGTAGTATCGGTGACCGGCTGCGTGAGTTCTATGTGGACGAGAAGTGCGAAGTTGGTGTTTTGCGATTTCTTCGCCCGAAGAGACTGCCCATTTAC
>JAOUPD010000130.1 GCA_029880065.1 Hadesarchaea archaeon | reverse complement strand
ATTTGGTCCTAATGTAATGGAAGTGCCCCTTCTCCATCCTATACACGTCGCTGATACCACTGCAACTTATGACATCATGTCTAACGGACGTTATATTCTAGGAGTAGGACTAGGGTTTTGGCCATCTGAATATGAAAATTTTGGCATCCCTTGGAACAAACGTGGGGCGATACTTGATGAAACCCTTGATATAATAAAGAAGTTGTGGACAGAACCTGCAATCTATGATTATAGGGGAAAATTCTTTACACTAAAAAATGTTTGCAGTCCCCCATGTATTCAGAAACCCCATCCTCCAATATGGGTCGGAGGGGGGTCTGAAGCTTCCATGCGGAGGGCTGCACAGTACGGAAATGATTGGGCACCATCCTGGTGGCTCCCGGGGTTGGCAGGCGCTGAAAGTATGGGGGTAAAAAAAGAATTTACCTGGGAAGATGCCATAGAGAAATTGAGAGAATATTGCAAGAAATTTGGAAGGGAACTCGTGCTTGGACGAGCACCGAAGGGACCGAAAGAAGTCGGATTAAATATGTCGGGGATGAACGTTAACATCAACCCAGACAGAGAAAAAGCCATAGAAGAGGCGCGACACTTCTGGGTGGATGTTAGGCAGGGACGTACCCAAGGAGCCGGTTCATTCGAGATGAAAATGGAATACGCAGCCGTTGGAAATGCGGAGGATGTAATCGAGAAGCTTGAAGAGGTTTACAAGACCGGAGCCTACTGTATAGTGCTTTATCCTATAACTACGGATTCAAAGACCCAGTGGGATAGGTTAGAGAAAGAAGTGCTGCCGAGTTTATAAATTTAAAATTTGAGAAGTGAAATAAAACGCTGAGGGAAAAGCTGCAAAAAGCATAAGCTCTACTTTTTTCCAGTAAGAACATGCAGCATATACTCATAAGTGTCTTTCTTCACGTCCACTTTGGGTTTTTTCACTTCCGCTTTTGGCTTCTCTTTGCGCGAGCTCCACACAGTCTCAGGTCTAGCTTGCATGATATACACATTGTCAGGGAACGAGCCATCCTTATCAATAGCCCATTCTATATCTTGAGCTCTTCGGAAACTTTGTTCGATATGCTTACCTTGACGGGCTAACTCGATAATTACTTCATCACATAAGCAAGAAATGTTTCTTCTCTTGGCCTCAACTTTAACGTTTATACAAGTATCTGTTTTTGGATCTATCGTGCATTCTACTTCTTTTCTCGGAGAAATATTTCTTTCGAGAATTTTTAACGTGCCTTTATCCACAACCCATCTATCAGGTGTTACGGTACCACTTACGATTGTTTCCCCAAGACCCCAGCTACCCTCTAACAAGATTTTAGATGCATCGCCATTTAAGGGATTCAAAGTAAACATGACTCCAGCTGCTTTTGAATTTACCATCTTTTGAACTCCTACACTCATTAGGGCTTTTTCATGTTCGATGCCCATTTTAATTCGGTAAGCTATAGCACGTGGAGTAAACAAGCTTGACCAACATTTTAAGATCTTCTCTAACAATTTATCAAAACCTCTAATCCAAAGATAGGTTTCATATTGCCCTGCAAAGCTCGCACCCGGAAGATCTTCAGAAGTTCCACTTGAACGTGTCGAAACTGAGATATCAATAACTCCACAATCTTTCGAAAGTTTCTCGTACGCGACAATAATTGCTTCACTTATTTCTTTCGGAATGGTCGTTTTCTCGATCTTTTGTCTAATGATTTTACTTGCTTTATTAATAGCAGAAGGATTATTGGGGTCAATTCCTGATAAGGCTTGTTGGATTTTTTCCTTAAAATCCCCCATAGTAAAGAACTTAATGTATGCATCAGTTGTTACAGCAAAACCGGGAGGTACGCGAGCGCCGAACCCCATCAATTTACAGAGGTTTGCATTCTTGCTACCAACCCTCTCTAAAGCTCCTGCGCAATCTTCAAAGCTTAGGATGTATGGATTTTTTCTAGCCAAAATTTTTTCCCTTCCCTTTTTTATTGCACGTATTTATTTTTAAAGATTTACTTTTTATTGAAATCTCCAGCAAACTTGTTTTTTACAGTGGCGGCATCTTTTCGCTTTTTTATTCGGATTTCATGTTTTTATTAGCTATTATTTGATGTTCTCAGGATGTATAAAATTATAAAAGCCTAAATAGGGTCCAAATACAGTTTACTAGTTTAGCTTTACTCGGGAATGTAAGATTCAACCTTGTCTTTATCCCGATGCATGCCTTTCTTCCAAACCCCTCTGAGCATTTCGTCAAATATTGTGATAAGCAAATCCGCAAATTCTGGTTCGTTAATGTGCCTATCACATATCAAAACATCTAGATTGGGGTTGGTTTTATCCACAAATTTCTTCACGACTTCGACAAAGGCTACTGCTCGCTTGCTCCAGTTGGGGTTGACAGTGCTACCACCATCCCAGTATGGTCCTGGACCCTTTCCCTTCGTCAAGCGGGGATTAGTTCTGGCCATTTCTTCGCTAATGTCATATTCACCCCAACCCCGCATAGGAACCACTAACGCCGTCGGCCCTTTGACCTTATTCAATCTCGTCACCATGGCTCCAGCTACCTTTTGAGCCTCCTCCGGTAGTATACCTACGGCT
>JAOUPD010000129.1 GCA_029880065.1 Hadesarchaea archaeon | reverse complement strand
GCTCACGAAGCCTCGCTTGGCCTTATTTGGGCCCAACTGCTCACGAACAAACATGTGATTGAGGTCTTCGTGTTCGAGGACGAGGCCCAGAGCGAGAAGGAACTCGCTGAATTGGCTGATAAACGCTCTCGCGAGCATGCTCGAAACGTTTACCGTCTGCTTTTCAAACCCGAGGAATTAACAAAACTGGCCGGCACAGGGCAGCGAGAAGGAGGCCCAGACGCCGGACCGCTAAGGAGGTGAAACCGGTGAAATTAGGAATCTGCAGCACTGAGTTTAATTGGGACATAGTCGGGCCAATGCTTGAGTTTGCGAAGCGTCACGCCGAGTTCTTGGAAGCTGAGATAGCCGTGGAAATTTTAGTACCCGGTGTCTACGAGTTACCGCTGGCAGCGAAGAGGCTTGTCGAGCGCGAAGACATCGATGCGGTAGTCGCGCTTGGGGCGGTAATCGAAGGCGAAACGCAGCACGACGAAATAGTGATGCAGCACGCGGCGAGAAAATTAATAGACCTCGCGATACAATACGACAAACCGGTGGCGCTTGGCATTTCAGGGCCTGGCATGAGCCGCATGCAGGCACTTGAGCGGGTGAACGAGTACGCCCGACGTGCCGTAGAGGCCGCCGTGAAGACTGTAAAACGTTTGGAAAAGGTGTGAGTTTGGACGTGGGCAAGGTGGGCATCTTAGCTCTTGGATCACCCGAGGAACGACACGGTGCGGCCTTGCCCCTCGACACGGATGCAAGGCTGGCCTCGCATGTCGCTTCGGAGGTAGCGAAGCGCACAGGGGCGAGGTTCATTGGTGCCATCCATTCGGCCTACGAGTTCCCCGGCATAGACACTGGGCGCCATCAAAGCCTTGAGCAAGTTTTGGGGGAGCTTCGGGAAGCTCTACTCAACGCAAAGCGTGAGTTTGGTATCAGCGCGGCGGTGTTGGTCAATGGCCACGGGGGGAATAAACCCTTGCGAGAGCGATTGTCCTCATTGGAGAACGAACTCAGCATACCCATCATTTTTAATAACACCCTCATCAAACTCGAGGGTCCCCACGCTGCGACGGGTGAGTTGAGTATGGGGGCTGCGATAGGGATAACCGATGCTTCAAAGATCGCTGAACACGCCGATTTCGAACGTCACCCCGAGGTGGGATTCGTCGGTCTTAAAGAGGCACGGAAACGTTACGCTTGGGTGGAACAGCAAGCTCAGGAAGTTGAGAGAGTAGGCCTCCGCATCGACAAATTTTTGGGCGAAAAACTCTTAGAATTTGCGATCATCGACGTGATAAACGATATTCGTGAGCTGGAAACTTTATCCCTGAAAGATTAGGCGTATCTTTGATTTCTTTCATTCAAACTCTCGCGGCTCAAGTGTTAACGATAACTTTGTCCACGGGGCCATCACCTCAACTTCTTAATTCAAAGTGTTGATTTCTACCCACTATCCCTTTTTCATTTATGCGCCATATCCGCGCAAGCCCCTTCGAGAACAAAAAAATTAAAACGAAACACCACTAATTAAAAGGAGGTCTCGATGAAAAGGTTCTCGGTTCTGATTATAGCATCAATACTGGCGGCCGGCCTGATTGCTGGCGCACTTTTCCTTATTAGTGCTCCCGCCTCCTTTTCCATGCAAGTGATTCCTGAAAACACTATGGACTCCATTGCCGGGCAGAGATGTGTATTCCTAGTTGCTGTTGCTGACGAAGGACTGGGAAGTGGCAAGGGCGGGGCTGTCGATATCACGGCTACTGCTCCCGGCGCCGCGGTAACCGTTGATCCCCAAGCGATAACTCCCGGACAAGTTGCTGAGATAACTGTTATTCCTGATAAAGCGAGCACAGGTGAGACGCTGATGGTAAATATCAAAGGGGAAAGAGGTGGACTTACGCAAACAGAGATGAGTACCATTGTGGTATGGGTGGGAGAAGACACGCTGGAGCCTTACGCCGCAGATGTGCGTGACAGATTCATCCCATGGCTCGCTGTCAATTACCCTGAGTTTGGTATCACAAACGAAACCGAGTGGACAGGAACTGTTGTAAAGCCAAGAATTCTGGTCGTAACGCATTACCTCTTCTTCTCGGAGGATTGGGAAATGGGTGTATCATGGCATGTGACGATCCCTCCGCACGATTGGACGAGAATTTACCTCAGGCATCGGGCCACCGAAGTGAGTCCATCATATGCTTTCGAGATCTCGTCGTTGGATGCGCAAGAGGATCCCCACGCTATCGACCCAAAAGACGCTTTTGCGGAATCTGTGTGGCGCTGACCACCAGACTAGAATATATTGGAGTAAAAAGCCATTTACTTTAGTGAGCGTTTTCCGCAGCATTTTAATTCACATGGTAAGTATTTGAGCAGGGGTTGAGGTGGAGTTCATCGTCACTCAATTGGCTTACCTTTTGCTCGGGCTTGCAACTGGGATATTGTCTGGCACATTTGGTATCGGAGGTGGAACCTTGACCACTCCTGCCATGCGGGATTTGTTAAGGACATCCGGACACGTAGCCCTCGGAACCCCCCTGCCGATAATCGTCCCCACCGCATTCTCAGGCGCGCTGGTATTTCACAGGAAAGGAATGTTAATGTATAGAATTGGAGCAGTGTGTGCGCTCGCGGGCTCGGTC
>JAOUPD010000128.1 GCA_029880065.1 Hadesarchaea archaeon | reverse complement strand
TATGTCAACCACTAATCCATAATCCAGCCTGAGCTCTTCAGCTATGTCGCTAGCGTACGTGACTTCTTTCTTTTGGAGGTAATCCCATATCTCTCGCTTCGCCTTCTGCCTGGGTATGTCCCGCAACTTGATAATCTTCATCCCCTCGACCTCCTCGATAAAGCGCCCGATAGACTCCCTTATCACCTCATTTCTCGAACGATACCCCAACTTGGCGCGCGCGTCGTCGAGCTTTTTTATCACCTCGACCGGCAGGGAAACAGGGATAGTGGCTCGTTTCATGTCATCTAAATTCACATTTGCATACGGTTGTATATAGCTTATGCTATCTTCGACCACACGTGTTTTCTCCTTTGCACTTGGTTATCACGTCCGCTACTTTGGACTCGCGACCAGCAGCAACGCTCGCTCACAGAGCTCGCGCACGACATCGGGCTGCAATACATGCTGCTTGAGGTACTCGCGCAGGATCGGTGTCAAGTCCCATGTAATGTACCTGAAATTCAACTTCCCCGGATTCGTCCGCGCTTGGCTCAGCTTCCGCACCGCCGTTGTCACCGCCCGCATGCTATCGCCGCGCCAGCTTCGGAGTTCATCGACCAGGTTCTCGGATGTGCGCCCGTCGTTCAGATTTTTGCAGAGGTAATTGCCCACATCGCTCGCCAGCTCGCGGTAGAGTTCCAGCGCCTCACGGAGTGCTAGCCAGTCGGAGTGCGCATCCAGCTGCCAAAGCGCCCGTGCCCCCACGTACTCCCGCAGGCGCTCGACGACTCCCTCATCGAACGTCAACAGGGGCAACCGAAGGTGCGCTGCAAGAATCAGGGCTCGCAGGTCGGTGAGCGGCACTTCTCGCTGTACCTCAAAAAGCAGGCGGCGCGATAGCTCATCGAGGAGTTCCGGCAGATAAACGACGAGCAGCTTTCGGTCGCGTACAAACTGGCTAACCAAGCTGTAGCCAAGCGTGTTGCCTCGGACGGCAATCAGCTTGTCGCGCGCCAGCCAGCTGTAAGTCGCAGACGGCAGGTAGAGATCGCCACCGTCTAGCAACCGCTGTGCCCGCTCAAAGCTCGTGCGGTCGACCAGCGCGCTCACGTCGCATACGGCGCCGAACTCCCTAACGCTCATCTTTTTCACCTCACTTTTTCTTGGGCGCGCCGAGATTCGAACCCGGGTTTCCAGCTTTCGGCCGCACGAACGACCGTCGGACTGGTGTCTTATCCCTTAGACCACGCGCCCACCGAAAGTTTTTTACTTCAATGGGAGAGAAAATTGAATGCCGTCGGACTGGTGTCTTATCTTTTCTCTTTTTTTGTTTCTGCGTAGTTCTCCCGCCGAGGCTTTGAGCGGAGGTTCTTTATATGGAGGAAAATTCGCCCTTAATTGGGAGGTAGATGAATCGAAAGCTTCTGATTGTGGTGCTCGTGCTTATTCTAGTCTTTGTTGGCGGTGCTGCGTCCCTCATACTAATGGGAGCTCAGGGGCCAGTAACGAAAGCCGGTATCCTTGAACAGGATGAGATTTGGTCAGGAGAGATACATGTAACGGGCTATGTGGTAGTGCCGGAGGGAATCACGCTAACGATAGAACCAAGCACGATTATCAAGTTTAAACATTACAGGGGGTACAAAGAACCTTGGAAAAAGCTGGGCATAGGGGTTAATGGGACCCTAAAAGCTGTCGGGACTCCAGAAAAACAGATATGGTTTACTTCTGATGCCGAGGACCCCGTCAATGGCGATTGGCTGGGGATAGCTTTAGGTGATACAAAAAATAGTGAATTTAATTATGTAATTGTAGAATTTGGCGAGCTGGGCATAGCGCAATTTGATTCCGAAGTTGTCGTATCTAATTCAATTATAAGATGGAATAATTCTGAAGGATTGTATGCAGAAAGGTCCAAACCTGTTTTTACGTACAATACATTGTATGGAAATGGCTATCATGAAATTGCTTTGGAGCAGTATAATGAAAATGTTCAAATACGGTACAATATTATTAGAGATGGCCACTATGGAGTTCATTTTGAAAAAACTACTGCGTATTTAGAAGGAAATTATTTCAAAAATGAAGAATATGAAGCCATCACCGCAGGTATGGAGTCTCATATTATTGTTAGAAGGAACAAATTTGAGAATATAGGGCATGATTTTCCGATATCCGTGGATGCTGGTTGTATCGCAGAGATTAAAAATAATGATTTTGGAGAGGGGAATATTCCAGTCCCAGAATTTGACTATGAAGACATTAAAAATTTTGAATTGGGCTATGTGCCTGGGGACCCTGAAGATAGATACCTTTATGTCTATGATGAAGTGGATGAAACGAGAAGAACGATAGAGAAAATTGGTCAAGGTCTTTCTTTTGGTTGGGCGCTCGTTCATGCTGAAAATAACCTTTGGAGATTTAGTCTAGGTAGTGGCGAGATAGGTGAATCGCTCGATTTTATCAAAATAGACCCAGTTACAGGAAATTATCAGAAATATGGAAATGATGAAATTATGAATCCAAGAGGATTGGCATATGATGGAGAATATTTTTGGGTGAACGACTTTAGTCTCTTGAAAATATTTAAATTCAAATTAGAAGATGGCCGTGTAAAGATTTATGACTCCTTTGATATTCCCGAAAAAGAGAAGGGCGGAACAA
>JAOUPD010000127.1 GCA_029880065.1 Hadesarchaea archaeon | reverse complement strand
ATGACAAGTCTTAACCAACTTTTCACCTGCCTGAATCTCCGACTTCCGCTTCTTGGGGTCGCCTTGTTCGATGATGCCGTAAGAGAGCACGCCACGGATACCCGCTTTTTCAACCGCTCGGGCAACATCCTCCATGAAAAAATATTGGTCGGCAAAGCAAGTCGTTCCAGATTTTATCATCTCTAAGCAACCGAGCAATGCACCAACGTAGCAGTCCTCGGCTCGGAGATTCTTCTCGATTGGCCAAATTTTAGTTTTTAGCCAAGGGTCGAGCTCCATATCGTCGGCAACGCCTCGCAACAAAGTCATCGAGAGGTGGGTGTGGGCGTTGATGAGGCCGGGAAGCACGGCTTTGCCCCGAGCATCAATCACCGTGTCCGCTCGCACTTTGACTTCCTTACCAACCGAAACGATCTTGTCACCCTCAATCACCACCGAACCCCTATCGAGCACATGGCGTTGAGGATCCATTGTGATGATGCGGCCGTCCTTGATTAAGACATCGACCAAGCCATCGCCCCTAACGCTCAAGTTCCTTGGCAATCGTGCGTCCGAACTCGCGTGCCGCCGCTGGACCGTTCGCGGTTATGATGTTTCCGTCAACTTCGACTGGCTTTCCGGTGTAGGTGGCGCCTTTGCTTTCAATCTTTCTAACATAATCACCATCCCAAACCGTCGCACGTTTGCCTTTTAACAACCCGGCGTTAGCAAGGATTACCGGTGCAATGCAGATCGCGCAAGTTTTTTTGCCCTTGCTGAACATCTGAGTTGCTATTGAGAGCGCCTGTTTGTTGTTGAAATAAACTGACGAACCAGGTCCACCCACGAACACGATCGCATCATAATCGCCCACGCTTACCTGGTCGAGCTTGAGATCAGGCGTCACCGTTGCACCGAGTAAACCCTTTGTCACGCCCGTCTTTGTACTCGCAATAGTCGTTTCTACCCCGACGCGCTCGAGCTCCTCCTTTGTGTGCACGAGTTCCTCGTCTCTAAAGTTCTCAGGCGCAATTACCATCAAAACTCTCTTTCCACTCAAAGCTACACCCCCCCATCACTATGAATATTGCATCTGGGTTTAATAAATTTGGGAAGGGCCTAGCCCCAGTTACGTTCTTAACCCAAGCGACATTTAAATTATCACCACTCAAAGAAAGAGGGGAAAAGGTATGGCGAAGTTCTACATCACCACGCCGATATATTACATCAACGCGGTGCCCCACATCGGGCACGCCTACACCACCATAGTTGCCGATGTGCTCGCTCGCTGGCACCGCCTGTTTGGAGATGATGTCTTCTTCCTAACGGGGCTGGACGAGAACTCCACCAAAACAGTTGAGGCGGCAAGGAAGCAGGGGCACAAAAACATTCAAACCTACGCGGACTCGATGGCGGAGGTGTGGGTTGGTGTTTGGAAATTGCTTGATATAAGTCATGACGATTTCATCCGCACTACCCAAGAGCGCCACAAGCGAAACGTGCGCGAGTTGTTCAAGCAGATCCATGAACGCGGAGACATCTACAAGGGAGAGTATGAGGGGCTTTACTGTGAGGGCTGCGAGGCCTACGTCGCGGAGGACGACCTCGTCGATGGGAAATGCCCCCTTCACCAAAAAAAGCCTAAGCTGCTCAAAGAGGAGAACTATTTTTTTAAACTTTCAAAATACCGAAATCAGATCCTGACACACATTCAGAACAACCCCCAATTCATCCAACCTGAGACGCGGAAGAATGAGGTACTCAGCTTCCTCAAAAGTGGCCTCAAAGATGTCAGCGTCTCCCGCCCAGAGCTGGAGTGGGGGATAAAAGTTCCGGGTGACCCCAAGCAGACGATTTGGGTCTGGCTTGACGCCCTCGTAAACTACATGCTGCCACGCGACTACTGGCCAGCTGAAGCCCACATCATCGCGAAAGACATCATACGCTTCCACTGCGTTGTGTGGCCCGGGATGCTGCTTTCGGCCGGCTACGAGTTGCCCAGACAAATCTTCGCACACGGATTCCTGACTGTCGAAGGACAAAAAATCAGCAAATCGCTCGGCAACGTCATCGACCCGTCTTACCTCATCGAGAAGTACTCCGCCGACGTGATACGCTACTTCCTGATTCGAGAGGTGTCATTCGGCCAAGACGGTAATTTCTCTGAGGAAAGCCTGCGCACGAGGTTAAACGACGAACTCGCGGATGTCTTCGGAAATTTTGTCCATCGGGTGCTCACCTTCACACGAGATCGTTTTGAATGCGTGGTGCCGAATGGAAAAATCGACAAAAAACTCGAAGCTGAGGTTAGCGAACGAATAGGTAAAGTGGAAAAACTGTTGGAGGAACTAAAGGTGACCCAAGCACTTGATGAGATAATGGTCATCGCTGGACGCGGGAACGAGTATTTCCAGTCCCATAAACCTTGGAAGACTATAAAGAGCGACCCCCAGAAAGCGGCTGACTGCCTCCTCAATTGCACAAACCTCGTGAAGGTGCTGTGCGTCGCTCTCTCGCCTTTCATGCCATCGACTTGCGACAAGCTCGCCAAGCAGCTAAATGTTGAGGTAAGCAGCTGGGAACAGGCAAAGAAATTCGACATCGGGCCGGAGCACCAAATAGGAAAGCCATCAATCCTCTTCACGAAGGTCCAAACCGACAACCCATCCAAACCCCTGAAACCACGGGTCTCGATCAAGGAT
>JAOUPD010000126.1 GCA_029880065.1 Hadesarchaea archaeon | reverse complement strand
GGCGGCGGTGCTCGTAACGACATCTTTGCAACTCGCGTCAAGGGTTTGCAAGTCTCTTGAGAAAATGTTTGAAGAAAATCCGCGGGCGGAAATTGCGCGACGAGCCCTCAGCAAATATGGGCGAGCGATAGTAACGGCCAATCTTCAACAAGCAATAGAATTCTCGAACGACTATGCGCCTGAACACCTCGAGCTAATGGTAAAGCGCTCAAAGCAAATCCTGAAGCGGGTACGAAACGCGGGCGCAATTTTTATCGGGCCTTACTCTCCAGTAGCAGCGGGTGATTTTGCGATAGGACCTAACCACATCCTTCCCACAGGTAGCGCAGCCCTCAGACGCTCGGGCCTTTCAGTGCTGGACTTCGTCAGACTGCCCACGGTGCAGGAGCTCACGAAACTTGGCCTGAAACGGATAGCTGCAGTTGCGGAAAGGCTCGCAGAAGTGGAAGGCCTCCCGGGACACGCTCAAAGCATCAAGAAGAGGTTGAAGGAAGGGTGAAGATGGGAACCGAGATTTTGGACGAAGTCTTCACTGTGATAGAAGACCGCCGAGACAACCCGAAAAAGGGCTCCTACGTATCGGGCCTGCTGGAAAAGGGCGAAACCAAAGTAATCGAGAAGTTCGAAGAGGAGTCCGGTGAACTCAGCGTTGCAGCGAAAGGTGATGAAAAAGCAAATACAATACATGAAGCAGCCGATGTAGTATTTCACTTAATGGTACTTCTAGCGGCGAAGGGCGTTCGGATAGACGAAGTCATGGAAGAGCTTAGGCGAAGGCGGCGGTGATCGTTTTGAAGTTAACTCCAGCTAGAGCGCGAGCGGTTGCAAAAGTCCTCACGTTTAGGGATGGCTTTGTCACAGCTGTGGCACGAGATTTTCGAACAAAACAGGTGCTCATGGTAGCGCAACAGAACAAGCAAGCAGTATTGAAAACTTTGACGACGGGCCTGATGCACTACTGGAGCCGCTCGAGGCGAAAACTATGGCTGAAGGGTGAGCAATCAAAGCATTACCAAAGAGTTCGTGATGTATGGATCGATTGCGATGGCGATGCCCTGATTTTCGATGTCGAGCAGGTGGGCGCCGCATGCCACAAGGGATATTACTCATGCTTCTACCGCAAGCTCAAGCAGGGCAAGCTCGTGCGAGTGCTCAAGCAAAAGTTCAAACCCGAGAAAGTTTATGACCAATCCAAGCCAGATGAATGATTCGTATGTCTGAATGGCAGGTTGGTGTCGCATTTGTTCGCGGGCTCAACATGTTTAAAGTTAGACGGGTAAAAGCAGAGAAAATCTTTAGAGCGTTAAAGCGAGCTGATAACAAAAACGTGCGTTTCATTGGGATGTACAAAACTGATGATATCATCTTTATGAAGCGGCGAGAGGTGCCGTATGCGGCGGCGAGCTCAATCATCGAGCGAGAACTTTCCAAGCTTTTTAAGGAGCGAATCTATGTGACGAGCCGATCTCTGAGAAGCATCAGAGGAGTTATCGGGCAGGCGCAAGAGGCTAAAACAACTAAACTTCAGGCGAATTGATGAATGTATCTGGAAGAACTCTCGAGGCCTTCAGGCGGAGTTCCTCAGCGATATCTCTCGTCATCGCCTTGAGTCTGTTCGTGATGACACTGAGCACGGGCTACCACATTTTTGCATCCAAATCATCTGAGTTTTTAGAGCGACCGGATGTGCAGAAGTATGAGAACGCAATTGAGACCGTCTCGCAGATGGATGAGTGGACGCTAACGAAGTTTTATTGGTCAAACAACTTGAGGATAGTAGGTTTCTACATAGTTGGGATTCCATCTTACTTCGGCTTTCATTCGCTGATGTTCAATGAATACGCAATCGGCATGAACCTCTCATATTGGTATCACGCTTACGGCGCGGAAGTGTTTTTGATATTTTTGTCAGGCCTCTTCCTTCACGGCGTGCTTGAACTTACAGGGATTTTCATTGTTGTCGCAATCACCCTGCGAGTAGCTTGGAACTTCTGGAAAGGTATGGGGCATATGATGACGCCAGCGAGAAAGGGGAAAAGGTGGTCGCGGGGACTTTCAAAGAGTGAAAAGCGGAAAATCCGAAAATATGAAGGCAAAGTCAAGGAATTGTTGGTTGATTTTCTTGTGCTCGCATCATTCGGGGCATTTTTGATATTTCTCGCGGCACCCATCGAGGCTTACATTTCCCCCTCATTTATGGCAGCATTTATTGGAGTACTGCCGCTGGCCATAACTTTTCTTGTGATTATTGCTTCATTCTACCTCTTTATCTTCGTGTGGGGTCTAGGAGCGATAAAAAGGGATATTAGAGCGGTGTGTTGTGACGTTAAGTTCGCTTTCAAGCGCAAGTGGCGACCAACCCAGCTTTCGCTTTTGATATTTGTGATATTCTTTTCCATTATGGTGTTCAGCCTATTGGTTTGAGCGTTTAAACGTGAGCAACAGCAAAGATAAATAGTAATTGAAAAAATAAAGGAGTTCTATAAACTAGGTGCTGACTTAGTTATACTGTGGCCTATGACAACCGATCTGAAGTCCCAGTGGGAAAGAGTTGAAAAAGGAATAATCCCATCAATGTAACTTTGAAAAAGTTAGTACTTATTAAAAAATTCTTCGAACTATCAGTTTTTAATTAATCACTTTTGATGCGCCTTCAACTCTAACCGGCTTTGCACAATAATTACTCG